>NZ_SZVK01000018.1:0-70243 GCF_005280595.1 Escherichia sp. MR
AATCGGTGGAGCTGCATGACAAAGTCATCGGGCATTATCTGAACATAAAACACTATCAATAAGTTAGAGTCATTACCTGGAACCTGTGCTCATATTCAGCGATGAATCTGTGTCAAATACCGAACTTCCGCTAAAGGTGACATCAGCTCCCGAAACGGAAACATGTGTACCTGTACCCGCACTCAGATTGCCTTTTATCTCAGAGCTGGTGGAGTCTTTATTTGTAATGGACAGAGAATTACCATCAGCATTATTTACAACATTATTCAAAACAATATCACTTTGAATGACAGAACCGGCGAAGAGATTCAAAGAGTTAGTTCCACCATTCAGAGATATTGCGGTATCACAATCTTGCCCTCTGTCGCCAGATACTCCTCCGGGGAAGTGAACGTTACTTTCACCTTCCTGTCCGCCACTACCAGGCAATATCCTGCCATGATTATTTATCGTAATATCACTCCCGGATATAGCAGTACCACCATTACCTCCGTTGCCACCATTACCTCCGGCACCAGTTTTATTATTTTCAAGGGAACGCCCTCCATCGCCACCATCACCACCAGTGCCGCCATTTCCACCAATAATATTTCCATAATTATTTATTTCCATATTATTTCCAGATATGGCAATCCCACCAGTACCACCAATCCCACCAGTACCACCAGTGCCAAGGGGCAATGAATCAGTGGGATCATATTCATCTGTATCACCACTACCTCCTTCACCACCAGTGCCCCCCAGTCCGCCAGTTATATCTCCCGTATTATTTATCTTAATATTATTACCATATATAGCAGACCCTCCAATACCACCACTACCACCGGTACTCCCATTAATATTCTGATCGGTAGTAAATTCGACACTACCTTCGCCACCGCGAGCACCATCCCCCCCCTGGCCACCTGTAATGTGATTATTATTTGTTATCTCCATATTATTTCCGGATATGGCTGTGCCTCTATTCCCTCCTGTGCCGGCAGAAGGCCCCCATACCGCCCACTAGGCACCACTACTACCTTGCCCGGCAGTGATGTTTCCGTTATTGCTTATTTGAAGATTGTTGCCAGATATGGCTGTCCCACCAACAGCAGGAGTCCCAGTTAAACCACCGCTCTTATCGCCATAACCACTGGCTCCAGGCATTCCGCCATCGCCACCCGTAATGCTTCCGTTGTTCGTAATGGTAAGATCATCTCCGGAAATAGCGGTACCTGCTTCACCTCCATCGCCTCCGCCATTACCATAACCTCCCCAACCCCCCTTACCACCGGAAATATCACCAGAATTAACAAGAGTAAAATTATTTCCAGTAATGGCTGTACCGCCCTGGCCTCCTGCAGATCCCATCTTCGTATTATCATCATCACCAGCCCATCCGCCTTCACCGCCACTAATGCGAGTACCGCTGTTAATTGTCAGGATATTTTCATCCTGTAACGAACCAGGTACAACATTAACAATGAGAGCATCTTCACCAGCTTCCCCATCATCATTATTATCTGGCCTGTGATGCGAGGCATCAGCACCAATGATATTTTCAGATATTTCTGCAGGGTTTCCTTCAGAAAGAGTAACTTCCATTTTGGCTCCCAAAGCAGGCTGAATGGACAGAGTGGCAGATATAAGACTGCAAAGTAATGTAGTCTTCATTCCCTCTTGCGTTACGCCGAATGTTTTTCTGTTTTTTATATAGATATCAAATTTTTCTTTTTTATTAATTTTCATTTTCACAAAAGCTCCAATTTTTTTAAGAATGGTGGGTTAAATGTTTTGGCTGTATAAATATTAATGGGAAATAATATGCATTATCTAATCATCATACAAATGATCGATGCGAGCATTATTGCAAATAAACAGAAAAAATCCATCTCAAGCAATCAGGTTGGTTTTTTTTGACGAGTAATTTGAAATTGTAATGTTTTCTGGATGTTAGTTTGTTTATTGATTGGTGTAATTTTAGATAGTGAGTGTTTCTTTGCTTTTTTATAAGAAAAGTGCCTGAAAATATCGTCAAGGAATATAATATTTTTATCCTAAAAACAGACCTGGATATAAATAATAATTAATGCAGAGATAATGATCACCATATTAATGAACGGGTATTGATAACAGGCTTGATCAACCTAAGATGCCAGGAGAAGTTATCCCCGTAACCAGGGGACATCAGATGTTCTGCTTTATGGATATAAGCAGCCTTTACACCGTTACGTTCCTGATGATCCATCGGACATTCAACAGTATCACGGGACCACAAACCTGATTCTATTAATGCACTACATGCCATCACCCGGAATCCGTGACTACTACAGTTGCCAGACGCTCAACGAAAGACCGATAAAACGCCAGAGTATGAATCACCCGCAGAGCGGTTCAACCAGTATGTTGCATCCATCGGGTGAAATCACAGCCAGAAACGTGTCAACGCTGTTCTGGACGGGGCATAATGACAAAAAAGGTGCTTTAATTAGCGCCTTTTTTATTTAAGCGTTTTTTGCGTGCATAATAACAATATCACAACAACACATACCGGAGGCTTTTATGCCACTGCATAATTTAACTCGTTTCCCACGGCTGGAGTTTATCGGCGCACCAACGCCGCTCGAATATCTGCCGCGTCTTTCTGATTATCTTGGGCGGGAAATTTTCATTAAACGGGATGACGTCACTCCGATGGCGATGGGCGGCAATAAATTACGCAAACTAGAGTTTCTCGCGGCAGACGCCCTGCGTGAAGGTGCCGACACTCTGATTACCGCCGGAGCGATTCAGTCTAACCACGTGCGCCAGACTGCCGCCGTCGCCGCAAAACTTGGGCTGCATTGTGTGGCGCTGCTGGAGAATCCTATCGGAACAGCCGCAGAAAACTATTTAACCAACGGCAATCGCTTGTTGTTGGATCTCTTCAATACCCAGATTGAAATGTGCGATGCGCTGACCCATCCCAATGCCCAACTGGAAGAGCTGGCAACGCGAGTCGAAGCGCAAGGGTTCCGTCCGTATGTCATTCCGGTTGGAGGTTCTAATGCTTTAGGCGCGCTGGGCTATGTGGAGAGCGCGCTGGAAATCGCGCAACAGTGTGAAGGGGCGGTTAATATTTCTTCGGTGGTGGTGGCGTCGGGCAGCGCCGGAACGCACGCTGGACTGGCAGTAGGATTGGAACAACTAATGCCAGAAAGCGAACTGATTGGCGTGACCGTGTCACGTTCCGTTGCTGACCAGTTGCCAAAAGTGGTTAACCTACAACAGGCAATAGCGAAAGAACTGGAACTGAGCGCATCAGCGGAAATTTTACTCTGGGATGACTATTTTGCGCCTGGCTACGGCGTGCCGAACGACGAAGGCATGGAAGCGGTGAAACTGTTGGCGCGGCTGGAAGGCATTCTGCTTGATCCTGTGTATACCGGAAAAGCGATGGCGGGGCTGATGGATGGCATCAGTCAGAAACGCTTCAAAGACGAAGGGCCGATTCTGTTTATTCATACTGGCGGCGCGCCTGCGCTGTTCGCCTATCATCCTCACGTCTAGCCCCGGAAACGCTCATGCAAGAAAGTATACAACTGGTTATTGATTCTTTGCCGTTCCTGCTTAAAGGGGCTGGGTATACGCTGCAACTCAGCATCGGCGGCATGTTTTTTGGCTTACTGCTGGGATTCATTCTCGCGCTGATGCGCCTGTCGCCACTCTGGCTCGTGCGCTGGCTGGCACGTTTTTACATTTCCATTTTTCGCGGTACGCCGCTCATCGCGCAACTGTTTATGATCTACTACGGCCTACCGCAGTTTGGCATTGAACTAGATCCGATTCCGTCGGCGATGATTGGCCTGTCACTGAACACCGCTGCCTATGCTGCCGAAACGCTGCGTGCCGCCATTTCATCTATTGATAAAGGTCAGTGGGAAGCCGCCGCCAGTATTGGCATGACGCCGTGGCAAACTATGCGTCGCGCAATTTTGCCGCAGGCGGCTCGGGTGGCGCTGCCGCCGCTGTCGAACAGCTTTATCAGCCTGGTAAAAGATACCTCGCTGGCAGCGACGATTCAGGTGCCGGAACTGTTTCGTCAGGCGCAGTTGATTACCTCGCGCACGCTGGAAGTTTTCACCATGTATCTGGCGGCTTCGCTCATCTACTGGATTATGGCGACAGTGTTATCGACGCTACAGAACCATTTTGAGAATCAACTTAACCGCCAGGAGAGAGAACCAAAATGAGTGCCATTGAAGTTAAAAACCTGGTGAAAAAATTCCACGGTCAGACGGTACTGCACGGTATCGATCTGGAGGTCAAAACTGGCGAAGTCGTGGCGATTATCGGCCCGAGTGGCTCCGGCAAAACCACGTTGCTACGCAGCATAAATTTGCTGGAGCAACCGGAGGCGGGGAGCATCACCGTTGGGGATATCACTATTGATACTGCGCGTTCGTTAAGCCAGCAAAAATCGCTGATTCGCCAGTTGCGCCAGCATGTCGGATTTGTCTTTCAGAATTTTAATCTGTTTCCGCATCGCACAGTGCTGGAAAACATTATTGAAGGGCCGGTGATCGTTAAAGGCGAACCGAAGGAGGAGGCCACGGCGCGCGCTCGCGAGCTGCTGGCAAAAGTTGGACTGGAAGGGAAAGAGACCAGCTATCCGCGTCGTTTGTCCGGCGGTCAACAGCAACGTGTGGCGATTGCGCGTGCGCTGGCGATGCGCCCGGAAGTCATTTTGTTTGACGAACCCACTTCGGCGCTGGACCCGGAGCTGGTGGGGGAAGTCCTGAATACCATACGCCAGTTGGCACATGAAAAGCGCACCATGGTGATTGTGACGCACGAAATGAGCTTTGCCCGTGACGTTGCTGACCGCGCGATCTTTATGGATCAAGGGCGGATAGTAGAGCAGGGCCCTGCAAAAACCTTATTTGCCGATCCTCAGCATCCCCGTACACGCCAGTTCCTTGAGAAGTTTCTGTTGCAATAAGATAAGAAAAAATCAGCCCCGGCAGCTTTTTAGTCGGGGCGAAAACGCATTCCTGACCGCATAAATCGCTTAATAAATCAGCATAACTTATTAATAACATAAGAGAATGCTATGGCTTGCAAAAGTAATTCATTGTCTGAATAATATAAATTATATATAAATCTTATTTATGTGATAGTTTGAGTTATCAGTATAAATGATACTCACTCTCAGGGGCGTTGCGGTTAACTATGCAGGATACGGATTTTTTCAGCTGGCGTCGCACGATGTTGTTGCGTTTTCAGAGGATGGAGGCCGCAGAAGAGGTCTACCATGAAATAGAGCATCAGACTTACCAACTGGAGTTCGATTTTTATTCATTATGTGTGCGCCACCCGGTGCCATTCACGCGACCGAAAGTGGCTTTCTACACCAATTATCCGGAGTCATGGGTCAGTTATTATCAGGCCAAAAACTTTCTCGCCATTGATCCTGTGCTTAACCCTGAAAACTTCAGTCAGGGGCATTTATTGTGGAATGATGAGTTATTCAACGAAGCACAGCCGTTATGGGAAGCCGCACGTGCGCATGGTTTACGCCGTGGCGTCACTCAGTATTTAATGCTGCCGAATCGGGCGTTGGGGTTTTTGTCCTTTTCCCGTAGCAGTACGCGTGAAATACCCATTCTTAGTGATGAACTGCAATTAAAAATGCAGCTATTGGTGCGTGAAAGTCTGATGGCGTTGATACGTTTAAATGATGACATAGTGATGACGCCAGAGATGAATTTCAGCAAGCGGGAAAAAGAAATTCTGAAATGGACCGCAGAAGGTAAAACGTCAGCAGAGATAGCGATGATCCTGTCAATCTCTGAGAATACTGTCAATTTTCATCAGAAAAATATGCAGAAAAAAATCAATGCACCGAATAAGACGCAGGTTGCCTGCTACGCAGCCGCAACTGGCTTAATATGATATCTATTACATTGGGCATGAAAGATGCCAAACCGGCTGAAAGGTGCGCTTTCAGCCGGTTTTATATTACTGACGGTAGGCTTGTTTAATTTGCTTAACCGTTTTGGAAAATACCGCAGCCTGGGTTTCGTCTTCGATCAGCGCAAGCTGTTTTTCCATCTTTAACATCACGCGGCCCGCGTCAGCTTGTCCCATCGCCTGCAGCATCAGCGTCAGCATCGCTTTCAGGCAGGAGACTTCATTTGCCAGTTCTTGATTATTCTCGGCAGTAGAAAAATCAGGCGTACTCATTTATTTTCCTCGTCATGTTGCAATGAAAATTTGCGGTGAAAAATGTTAAGGCGGCGGAGTATACCATAAGCTTTGCTAAAAATAGCAGTGGTTGTTTTTTGCGCACGATATCAGCAATAGTAATAAAACAGGGAATATAACGCGCAATAAATATTTTTATCATGAATGTTTTTCGCGCGTATTGTTCGGGTTAATTCATGTTACATATTCATGCCGCTGATTTTTCATTTATGCTGAATAAAGTCAATTTTTGTCACATTTCGTCGTTGGCCTTACTGCGAAACGCGCTGGCAAACCTTTGATGACGGACGTGACGATAACTCTGGACAATCGAATTTACAAAAACGAGAGAAAAATCGAATACCCACCATTTTTAACGTTTCAAAGTTGCAATAAAAACCGCTAATATACGAATGACTAACTATCAGTAGCGTTATCCCTATTTCTGGAGATATTCCTTTGATCAACGTTCTACTTGTTGATGACCACGAACTGGTGCGCGCAGGGATACGACGCATTCTGGAAGATATAAAGGGTATTAAAGTCGTCGGTGAGGCATCCTGCGGTGAAGACGCCGTTAAGTGGTGCCGGGCAAACACCGTTGACGTCGTGCTAATGGACATGAGTATGCCTGGCATTGGCGGTCTTGAGGCGACGCGTAAAATCGCTCGCTCGACAGCAGATGTCAAAATCATCATGCTTACGGTTCATACTGAAAACCCTTTACCAGCGAAAGTCATGCAGGCCGGTGCTGCGGGCTATCTCAGCAAAGGTGCGGCTCCGCAGGAAGTTGTGAGTGCGATTCGCTCTGTCTATTCGGGGCAGCGTTATATTGCTTCTGACATTGCTCAACAAATGGCATTAAGCCAGATCGAACCAGAAAAAACAGAAAGCCCATTTGCCAGTTTGTCTGAACGTGAATTGCAGATTATGCTGATGATTACCAAAGGCCAAAAGGTCAATGAGATCTCAGAACAGCTTAACCTCAGCCCGAAAACGGTGAACAGCTATCGCTACCGTATGTTCAGTAAATTAAACATTCATGGCGATGTTGAGCTGACTCACCTGGCAATTCGCCATGGTCTGTGTAATGCGGAGACATTAACAAGTCAGTGAGTGTTCAGTTTGACGCAAAAGCGTTTTTAAAAACCGTAACCAGCCAGCCTGGCGTTTATCGCATGTATGATGCTGGTGGTACGGTTATCTATGTCGGCAAAGCGAAAGACCTGAAAAAACGGCTTTCCAGCTATTTCCGTAGCAACCTCGCTTCGCGCAAAACCGAAGCGTTGGTTGCCCAGATCCAGCAAATTGATGTGACGGTTACCCATACCGAAACCGAAGCTCTGCTGCTGGAACACAACTACATCAAACTCTATCAGCCGCGTTACAACGTTCTGTTACGCGATGATAAATCTTATCCTTTTATTTTTCTTAGCGGCGATACCCATCCGCGTCTGGCTATGCATCGCGGTGCAAAGCACGCCAAAGGTGAATATTTCGGCCCGTTCCCAAACGGCTATGCCGTGCGTGAAACCCTGGCGCTGCTACAAAAGATTTTCCCGATTCGCCAGTGTGAAAATAGCGTTTATCGCAACCGCTCGCGTCCGTGTCTGCAATATCAGATAGGGCGCTGTCTGGGACCGTGCGTTGAGGGTCTGGTGAGTGAAGAAGAGTACGCCCAGCAGGTAGAGTATGTGCGCCTGTTTTTATCCGGTAAGGACGATCAGGTGCTGACTCAACTGATCGGTCGCATGGAAACAGCCAGCCAGAATCTGGAGTTTGAAGAAGCGGCACGTATTCGCGACCAAATCCAGGCGGTGCGACGCGTAACCGAAAAACAGTTTGTCTCCAATACAGGTGATGACCTTGACGTTATTGGCGTCGCTTTCGATGCGGGCATGGCTTGTGTCCACGTCTTGTTTATTCGTCAGGGCAAGGTGCTCGGTAGCCGTAGTTATTTCCCAAAAGTGCCTGGCGGTACGGAGCTGGGCGAAGTGGTGGAAACCTTTGTCGGTCAGTTCTATTTACAGGGCAGCCAGATGCGCACTTTGCCGGGTGAGATCCTGCTCGACTTTAATCTTAGCGATAAAACGCTGCTCGCCGATTCCCTTTCAGAACTGGCAGGGCGCAAGATTAACGTTCAGACTAAACCGCGTGGCGATCGGGCACGTTATCTGAAGCTGGCGCGCACCAATGCGGCGACGGCCTTAACGACCAAACTTTCGCAGCAATCTACGGTTCACCAGCGTCTGACCGCGCTTGCAAGCGTGTTGAAATTGCCGGAAGTGAAGCGGATGGAGTGTTTTGACATCAGCCATACCATGGGTGAACAAACGGTCGCTTCGTGTGTGGTGTTCGATGCTAACGGCCCGCTGCGTGCGGAGTATCGGCGCTATAACATTACCGGCATTACGCCTGGTGATGATTATGCGGCAATGAATCAGGTGCTGCGTCGGCGTTACGGTAAAGCCATCGACGACAGTAAGATTCCGGACGTGATCCTGATTGATGGCGGCAAAGGCCAGCTTGCGCAGGCGAAAAATGTCTTCGCCGAGCTGGATGTCTCATGGGATAAAAACCATCCGCTGCTTCTTGGCGTGGCGAAAGGAGCCGATCGTAAGGCTGGGCTGGAAACGTTGTTCTTCGAACCTGAAGGTGAGGGCTTCAGTCTGCCGCCAGATTCACCGGCGCTGCATGTCATCCAGCATATCCGCGATGAATCACACGATCACGCGATTGGTGGGCATCGCAAAAAACGCGCAAAAGTCAAAAATACCAGCACGCTGGAAACCATCGAAGGCGTTGGACCAAAACGTCGGCAAATGTTGTTGAAATATATGGGCGGTTTGCAAGGTTTACGTAACGCCAGCGTTGAGGAAATTGCAAAAGTGCCGGGTATTTCGCAAGGTCTGGCAGAAAAGATCTTCTGGTCGTTGAAACATTGATGTCTCTGTAGCAACATAGGGGTAATCTTACTGACAACAGATAGTTACCCGTCATTATGCAATTTAATATCCCTACGTTGCTCACACTGTTCCGTGTCATCCTTATCCCATTCTTTGTATTGGTCTTTTATCTGCCTGTCACCTGGTCGCCGTTTGCTGCCGCGCTCATTTTCTGCGTTGCGGCGGTAACTGACTGGTTCGATGGTTTTCTGGCGCGTCGCTGGAATCAGAGTACCCGCTTTGGCGCTTTCCTTGATCCAGTAGCAGATAAAGTGCTGGTTGCCATTGCCATGGTGCTGGTAACTGAGCATTACCATAGCTGGTGGGTCACTTTGCCAGCGGCAACGATGATCGCCCGTGAAATTATTATTTCTGCTCTACGTGAATGGATGGCTGAACTCGGTAAACGCAGCAGTGTGGCTGTCTCCTGGATTGGTAAAGTAAAAACGACTGCCCAAATGGTGGCGCTGGCCTGGCTGTTATGGCGTCCGAACATTTGGGTTGAGTACGCTGGTATTGCACTTTTCTTTGTGGCTGCGGTACTGACTCTGTGGTCTATGTTGCAATATTTGAGCGCAGCTCGCGCAGATTTGCTTGATCAGTGATCGTTTCGGCGCAAAATTCAGCAAACGATCAAAAGTGGTGAAAAATATCGTTGACTCATCGCGTCAGGTAAGTAGAATGCAACGCATCGAACGGCGGCACTGATTGCCAGACGATAATAAAATCAAGTGATTAGCTGATTGCTTGATGAATGCGGGAATAGCTCAGTTGGTAGAGCACGACCTTGCCAAGGTCGGGGTCGCGAGTTCGAGTCTCGTTTCCCGCTCCAGTTTAAAAGACATCGGCTTAAGCGGGTGTCTGGCTGAAAAGCCTGAAGAATTTGGCGCGTTAACAAAGCGGTTATGTAGCGGATTGCAAATCCGTCTAGTCCGGTTCGACTCCGGAACGCGCCTCCACTTTTTTCCCGAGCCCGGATGGTGGAATCGGTAGACACAAGGGATTTAAAATCCCTCGGCGTTCGCGCTGTGCGGGTTCAAGTCCCGCTCCGGGTACCATGGGAAAGATAAGAATAAAATCAAAGCAATAAGCAGTGTCGTGAAACCACCTTCGGGTGGTTTTTTTGTATCTGCCACTTATCGTTATACCCCTCTTATTTTTAATCACTGGGTAATCCACTCAAAAAGTATCTCTATGCCAGACCGACATGTAAGATAGACGCTGGCGAGTCGAGATCCACAAGGAAAAGCGTATGAAAACGGGACCGTTGAACGAAAGTGAGTTGGAATGGCTGGATGATATCCTGACCAAATACAACACAGACCACGCCATCCTTGATGTAGCTGAGCTGGACGGTTTATTGACGGCGGTGTTGAGTTCTCCGCAAGAAATTGAACCAGAACAGTGGTTGGTGGCCGTCTGGGGTGGGGCGGACTATGTACCGCGCTGGGCGTCAGAAAAAGAGATGACGCGCTTTATGAACCTGGCTTTTCAACATATGGCCGATACCGCAGAGCGTCTGAACGAATTTCCTGAACAGTTTGAGCCGTTATTTGGTCTGCGAGAGGTTGATGGTAGTGAGCTGACGATTGTTGAGGAGTGGTGCTTTGGCTATATGCGTGGAGTTGCTCTCTCTGACTGGTCGGCATTGCCTGAATCCTTAAAACCGGCGCTTGAGGCGATTGCGCTGCACGGTACGGAAGAAAACTTCGAGAGAGTAGAGAAGCTGTCGCCGGAAGCGTTTGATGAGAGTGTGGATGCCATTCGACTGGCGGCACTTGATTTGCATGCTTACTGGATGGCTCATCAGCAGGAAAAGCCTGTTCAGCAACCGATAAAAGCAGAAGAAAAACCGGGTCGTAACGATCCTTGCCCGTGCGGTAGTGGTAAGAAATTTAAGCAGTGCTGCTTGCATTAAGAGGTCACATTGGGTGCCAGAGTTAATTCTGGCACCCAACAGGGATATGTGAGGTTATTTGATCACCCCACTTCTGGTAACCACCCTGCTGCAATCAAAAATTGCACTCCAATCACGCCAATACCACAGAGAAACACCAGTATCAACGCTGGACGGCCGCCTTTCACCCGATAACCTGCTTGTGGATTATGCTTTCTGCTCTGCCAGGTCAACAGGGAAGGGATAATCAACGCCAGCACAGCCAGCGCCACACCGGCGTAACCCAGCGCCATTACAAAGCCACGTGGGTAAAACAGCGCAAATGCCAGCGGTGGCAGAAAAGTAATTGCCCCGGTTTGCATTCTCCCGCCAACGCTATTTGATCGCTGAAACAGATCCGCAAGATAATCAAATAAGCCTAATGCTACGCCGAGGAAGGAGGTTGCGAGGGCTAAGTCAGCAAATAAATGCACCGCCAGTTCGACATGCGGTGAGGCCACCACTTCGCGTAATGCCTGTAACAGCCCGTTTAGCCCGGCATGATTAGCCAACAATCCCATAAAGGTTGTGGAATCAATGCTGCCCAGCGTCGCCAGTTGCCAGAATATATACGCCACCAGAGGGATCGCACTACCGGTAATAAATACCCAGCGCAGCTTGCGAATGTTGCCATCCATATAACTGACGATGCTCGGTACACTACCGTGGAAGCCAAATGACGTAAAAATTACCGGGATCGCCGACAACGCAAGTCCTTGTTGTAGCGGCAGGGTTAAAAGATTCACTTTGTGAATATGCGGTAGCAGCAATACCAGCATCACCACCAGAAAAATAATTTTGGCGCTGAACAGAAAGCGGTTAAATAAATCGACCAGCGACGTCCCGACACAAACCACACCACCGGCAACAAAAGTGAACAACAACACGCCAGTGGTTGCCGACACTGGAATACCCGTCCAGTCGCTGATGCTGGAGGCCAGCAATTCACCGGCGCCGCTAATGTACGCCGCCGTCAGGGCGTACATTAAAAACATCATACTGAAGCCTGTCAGCCACTGCCCATAATGCCCCAGATAGCGTTTTGCCAGCGTGCCCAGACCGGTATCTGCGGGTACATGCTGATACACCTCCAGCAATAGCAGTGCGGTGTAACACATCAATGCCCACAGACCAACTAACAATGTCAATGTGACACTAAAACCGACGCCTGCTGCCGCCAGCGGCATTGCCAACATACCCGCGCCAATTGTGGTTCCTGCCACGATAAAAACACTTCCCAGAGTTCTGTTTTTCACGCTTTCTTCTGTCCTGACGATCTTTATGAGTGATATCTGCGGCGCAGGTTAAGGCATTCTACATTTTTCGTCAAATCGGCGTTACATTTAGTGTAAATAAAAATGTACAATAAAATGCATTCAGAACTGCGCTGGCGCAAAGCCTTGATGAGCAGCTATCGCTACGCTATGCCCTTTTTGAGGAGGAACGATGAGCTCTATTCACGGTCATGAAGTGTTAAATATGATGATTGAATCAGGCGAGCAATATACGCACGCCAGTCTGGAAGCGGCGATCAAAGCGCGTTTTGGTGAACAGGCGCGTTTTCATACCTGCTCGGCGGAAGGGATGACTGCGGGAGAACTGGTGGCGTTTCTGGCGGCGAAAGGTAAATTTATTCCCGGTGAAGAAGGGTTCTCAACCGATACAAGTAAAATTTGTCGCCACTGATATGAAACGGCGGCAGTAAATCTGCCGCCAGAGTAGATTAATTTTGCGCGTCGAGGGTAGAAAGTTCTTTATCGATGAAATAAAGACCTTCGCCGCTTTTACCGGCCAGACTTAATTTATCAATAATCGATTTGAACAATTTCTCTTCTTCATGTTGCTCAGAAACATACCATTGCAGGAAATTAAACGTTGGGTAATCCTGGTTGGTCATGGCAGCGTGAGCCAGTTCATTAATTTTCTGCGTGATTAATTGTTCATGCTTATAGGTTTCCTGGAATAATTCATCAAGTGAAGAATATTCAGCAAACGGGGATTCAACGGTATTAATACGCGGTAAGTTTCCGGTATCGGTCAGATAGTCAAACAGACGCTGCATATGCGTCATCTCTTCCTGGGCGTGTCGGCGGAGAAACGCAGCCGCGCCTTCAAAGGTATGATAGCTGCACCAGGCGCTCATTTGCTGATAAAGCAGTGAAGAGTACAGTTCCAGGTTCATCTGCTCATTGAGTTTTTCAATCATTTCTGGTTTCAGCATGATAGTGCTCCATAAAGGTTATTTTTGTTGCTGTGGCGCCACTATAATTTGTTATTTTATTATTTGCAAAAGGTAAAATATTAAATTCAATTATTAAAAATACGAATGGGAATAAAACGCATTAACGCTATTTGTGGCATTAATTAACCAGCGAAGCATCCCTCGCTGATTAAGGTCTTTATTGATAAGTCGAGGGCATTAAATTTTGGCACTGATACGACAGCGTAAATTCCGTATTCAGGCATAACGATCCCGCAAACAGACTACAGTTACTTACAGGTTGCCCAAACGCAATAGCGCGGGTAAACCCTGCGTGCTGACATGCGCGTTCCGCTATTCTTTGATTAAGATAGCTGTCAGTACGGGCGTGTTGTAAAAATGCCTGATCATAAACGAGGCGCACAATACCGCTCGTGACATTAACTTCGCTCAATTGAGCCTGACGAGTTACGGTGCAGCCCGCTAATGTTAAAAGTGAAAAAATAAATATCAGATGTTTCATGTCACGGCCTGAAGAGGGAGAAGAAACTGGTATTGTACCCGCGCGCAGTACCAGGTTATGGACAGAAAAGACGACGGATCGGTGCTATTCCTTGCTTTTCCCAGAAGTCAGGCGCTTTATGGGGGCTTTGTGGTTATCAATTTCATAACATTAAAGGGGTATTTATGTGATATATATCACATAAAGATTGATTTTTGTGATGGATGTCATATTATAAGCGCAAAGACGATAACACCTGCATAACAAATGGTCGGAGTACCTCGATGAAACTACGCAAAATCCTGAAAAGCATGTTTGATAACTATTGCAAGACGTTCAAAGACGTACCGCCAGGCAATATGTTCAGATAACAAAAAAACCTGCTTCGGCAGGTTTTTTTGTGCCCTGGTGATGGCGGATGTGACTATCGCTGTGGAGGGGAAGCCGCTACTATAGCGGCTTTCAAAAAGCTATCAGGAGTTTACAATGTCCCAGCCGCTGAATGCCGATCAGGAACTGGTCTCTGATGTTGTCGCTTGCCAGTTGGTAATCAAACAAATTCTCGACGTACTCGATGTGATCGCACCTGTTGAGTTGCGTGAAAAAATGTCCAGCCAGTTGAAGAATATCGATTTTACTAACCATCCCGCCGCAGCCGATCCGGTAACGATGCGCGCTATCCAAAAAGCCATCGCGCTGATTGAACTGAAATTTACTCCGCAAGGTGAATCCCATTAAAAAAACCGCTGCTTCAAAGTATGAAGCAGCGGCTTTCTCAAAATTATTTGTATCCGGCGCATGTTTTAAAGCGCCGAACATGATTAATGTATCTGATGCGACACGACATTAAGAACATGCTGGTCGGTCTGGACAGGGCACATACCGGCAAGTTTCGCGCTGCGTACTTCATCAAGAATGGTTTGCAACAACAGACCATCGTGCTGCTGTTCTTTTTCCAGATCGCGCAGGAAATCGACGGTAGAATCATCATTCAATTCTTTAGCTTCATCGGCTAATTGTGACAGCTTGCTTGAACGCTGCTCATATTCTTCCATCGTCTTTTGGAAGAGTTCTTCCAGGGAGTTAAGCTTTTCTCCTGGTACATCGATAGCTTTAACGATGGGAGTTGCTCCGATACTTTTCATAAAGTTAAACATGCGCATCATTTGCGTCACGTTACTCTGTGCCTGGGCGCGAAGGAAAGTAGCGGTGCCATTCAGACTTTGTTCAGAACACCATTTGCTCAGGTGAAGGTAGAGATTGGATGCATAAAACTCGCGGTTCATTTGGGTGTTGAGTTTGAGAAGCATTCCAGTGGTTGCCATACCTAATATCCTTATATCCAGAAGACGTGAGGTGCAAGATGAATCAAAACACCGTAATTACTGATTGCAGAATAATTCCTTTCTGCATGTCCAAAATGTGATCGTGGAGTCAATTCTGACGATGATCTGAAATAAGCATAACGTCTGAACGGATATAAGAAAATCCTTAAATCACCAGATTTATATTTTTTTACATTTCATTGATGAGAACAATTAGTTTGCAATAATTCCTAATGCGCTGTGTTGGTATATCTCATTGATATTGAAATAAATTATTAATAACATGATGATGTTTTGATATTTTAAGATATTTTTTTAGTTATGCGATGATGCTCTCATTATAGCGTTACCCTTAATTAATAATGGTGGTGATAATTAATGTGGAAATTGATTGTTGCAAGGATTAGAGACTTCATCCTCCTTCACTATTCAGCGTAAATGAACAACCTCTTACCCGGTAATAATTAGATTAAAAAAAGACACTCCCAGCCTCTCAACGCATACCACAAGGATTTCCAGGCTAATGTCATGGATTATTCTGCTAATGCCTTTTTGAATTGTCAGACAATTACCGTTTCCAGTATGTCATTTCTCGCTGAATTTATGCACGTTCTCACTGTAATTCTGCTATGTGATATTGCTCTCCTATGGAGAATTAATTTCTCGCTAAAACTATGCCAACACAGTCAATTATCTTTTCGCTAAAGGTAATGCTTTGTTTTCCGATTGAATTAACAAAAGTTCTTAGTTTTTGCCCTACACAAAATGACGCTAAAGCTGGAGATAACCATGCACAAATTTACTAAAGCTCTTGCAGCCATTGGTCTGGCTGCCGTTATGTCACAATCCGCTATGGCGGAAAACCTGAAACTCGGTTTCCTGGTAAAGCAACCAGAAGAGCCGTGGTTCCAGACCGAATGGAAGTTTGCCGATAAAGCCGGGAAAGATTTAGGGTTTGACGTTATTAAGATTGCCGTGCCGGATGGCGAAAAGACGCTGAACGCCATCGACAGTCTGGCTGCCAGCGGTGCGAAAGGGTTTGTCATTTGTACGCCAGACCCGAAACTGGGTTCCGCAATTGTGGCGAAAGCACGTGGCTATGGTATGAAAGTGATTGCCGTGGATGACCAGTTTGTAAATGCCAAGGGTAAGCCGATGGATACCGTGCCGCTGGTGATGATGGCGGCGACCAAAATTGGTGAGCGTCAGGGCCAGGAACTGTATAAAGAGATGCAAAAACGTGGTTGGGACGTAAAAGAAAGTGCCGTAATGGCGATTACTGCCAACGAACTGGATACCGCTCGTCGCCGTACCACGGGCTCTATGGACGCACTTAAAGCCGCCGGATTCCCGGAAAAACAAATATATCAGGTTCCTACCAAATCTAACGACATCCCTGGGGCATTTGACGCCGCCAACTCCATGCTGGTTCAGCACCCTGAAGTTAAACACTGGTTGATTGTCGGGATGAACGACAGCACCGTGCTGGGCGGTGTACGTGCAACGGAAGGTCAGGGCTTTAAAGCGGCGGACATCATTGGTATCGGTATCAATGGGGTGGATGCGGTGAGCGAGCTGTCCAAAGCGCAGGCTACCGGTTTCTACGGTTCACTCCTGCCAAGTCCGGACGTACATGGCTATAAATCCAGCGAAATGCTCTACAACTGGGTAGCGAAAGACGTAGAACCACCAAAATTCACTGAAGTTACCGATGTAGTTCTGATTACGCGCGACAACTTTAAAGAAGAACTGGAGAAAAAAGGTTTAGGCGGTAAGTAATCTGCCGTAAAAATTCCCCTCTGCCTTTATTGTGCAGAGGGGGTGTGAAAGACCAGTGATTCACGGAGACGTTATGCAACAGTCTACCCCGTATCTCTCATTTCGCGGCATTGGTAAAACTTTCCCCGGCGTTAAGGCGTTGACGGATATTAGTTTTGACTGCTATGCCGGTCAGGTTCATGCGTTGATGGGTGAAAATGGCGCAGGAAAATCAACACTCTTAAAAATCCTTAGCGGAAACTATGCGCCAACCACGGGTTCTGTAGTGATTAATGGACAAGAAATGTCCTTTTCCGACACGACCACTGCGCTTAACGCGGGCGTGGCGATTATTTACCAGGAACTGCATCTCGTGCCGGAAATGACCGTCGCGGAAAATATTTATCTCGGCCAGCTTCCCCATAAAGGCGGCATTGTAAATCGTTCACTGCTGAATTATGAAGCAGGTTTACAACTCAAACATCTGGGTATGGATATTGACCCGGCTACGCCGCTGAAATATCTCTCCATTGGTCAGTGGCAGATGGTTGAAATTGCCAAAGCTCTGGCGCGTAACGCCAAAATTATCGCCTTTGATGAGCCAACCAGCTCCCTGTCTGCCCGTGAAATCGACAATCTTTTCCGCGTTATTCGTGAGCTACGAAAAGAGGGGCGGGTGATCCTATACGTTTCTCACCGTATGGAAGAAATATTTGCTCTCAGCGATGCCATCACCGTCTTTAAAGATGGACGTTACGTCAAAACTTTCACCGATATGCAGCAGATTAACCACGACGTTCTGGTACAGGCGATGGTCGGTCGCGATATCGGCGATATCTACGGCTGGCAACCGCGTAGTTATGGTGAGGAGCGATTGCGCCTGGATGCAGTTAAGGCGCCAGGCGTGCGTACGCCAATAAGCCTGACCGTTCGCAGTGGTGAAATTGTTGGTCTGTTTGGTCTGGTGGGGGCTGGACGCAGCGAATTAATGAAAGGCATGTTTGGTGGTACGCAAATCACCGCCGGTCAGGTTTATATCGACCAAAAGCCGATTGATATTCGCAAGCCGGGTCACGCCATTGCCGCTGGCATGATGCTCTGTCCGGAAGATCGCAAAGCGGAAGGTATTATTCCGGTGCATTCCGTTCGTGACAATATCAACATCAGTGCCCGTCGCAAACATGTGCTTGGTGGTTGTGTGATCAATAACGGCTGGGAAGCGAATAATGCTGATCACCATATTCGTTCGCTCAATATCAAAACGCCGGGAGCGGAGCAATTAATCATGAATCTCTCCGGTGGTAATCAGCAGAAAGCCATTCTGGGGCGTTGGTTATCGGAAGAGATGAAGGTCATTTTGCTGGATGAACCTACGCGCGGTATTGATGTGGGAGCCAAGCACGAAATATATAACGTGATTTATGCGCTGGCGGCGCAGGGCGTGGCGGTGCTGTTTGCCTCCAGCGATCTGCCCGAAGTCCTCGGCGTTGCCGACCGTATTATCGTCATGCGTGAAGGTGAAATCGCGGGTGAATTGCTACACGAGCAGGCAGATGAGCGTCAGGCACTAAGCCTTGCTATGCCTAAAGTCAGCCAGGCAGTTGCCTGAGTAAGGAGAGTATGATGTCTTCTGTTTCTACATCGGGTTCTGGTGCATCTAAGTCGTCATTCAGCTTCGGGCGTATCTGGGATCAGTACGGTATGCTGGTGGTGTTTGCGGTGCTGTTTATCGCCTGTGCCATTTTTGTCCCGAACTTTGCCACCTTCATTAATATGAAAGGGCTGGGGCTGGCAATCTCCATGTCGGGGATGGTGGCGTGCGGCATGTTGTTCTGTCTCGCGTCGGGTGACTTTGACCTTTCTGTTGCTTCGGTAATTGCCTGTGCAGGTGTTACTACGGCGGTGGTTATCAATCTGACCGAAAGCCTGTGGATAGGCGTGGCGGCAGGTTTGCTGCTGGGCGTCCTCTGCGGTCTGGTGAATGGTTTTGTTATCGCCAAACTTAAAATTAACGCTTTGATTACCACGCTGGCGACGATGCAGATTGTCCGTGGTCTGGCGTATATTATCTCCGACGGTAAAGCGGTCGGTATCGAAGATGAAAGTTTCTTTGCTCTCGGTTATGCCAACTGGTTCGGCCTGCCTGCGCCAATCTGGCTCACTGTCGCTTGCCTGATAATCTTTGGCTTGCTGCTGAACAAAACTACCTTTGGTCGTAATACGCTGGCGATTGGTGGTAACGAAGAGGCCGCGCGTCTGGCAGGTGTACCGGTTGTCCGCACCAAAATCATTATCTTTGTTCTCTCTGGTCTGGTATCGGCGATTGCCGGGATTGTTCTGGCTTCGCGCATGACCAGCGGTCAGCCGATGACCTCGATTGGCTATGAGTTGATTGTTATCTCAGCCTGCGTTTTAGGTGGCGTTTCTCTGAAAGGTGGCATCGGAAAAATCTCATATGTGGTGGCGGGTATCTTAATTTTAGGTACTGTAGAAAATGCTATGAACCTGCTCAATATTTCTCCTTTCGCGCAGTACGTGGTTCGTGGCTTAATCCTGCTGGCGGCGGTGATCTTCGACCGTTACAAGCAAAAAGCGAAACGCACTGTTTGATGCTTTTTTCCGCAAAAATTTAGCCCTTTTTTCCTCCACAGCCAGCCGCCACAACGGCTGGCTGTTCTTTTTTGCAAATGGCGAGCTACGTCACACTGTCTATACTTACATGTCTGTAAAGCGCGTTCTGCGCGAACTATAAAAAGATAAGGAGGAGTACCGGGTGACAGAACCGTTAACCGAACCCCCTGAACTATCCGCGAAATATGCCTGGTTTTTTGATCTCGATGGAACGCTGGCGGAAATTAAACCGCATCCCGATCAGGTCGTCGTGCCTGACAATATTCTGCAAGGACTTCAGCTACTGGCAGCCGCAAGTGATGGTGCATTGGCATTGATATCAGGGCGCTCAATGGTCGAGCTTGACGCACTGGCAAAACCTTATCGCTTCCCGTTAGCGGGTGTACATGGGGCGGAGCGCCGTGACATCAATGGTAAAACGCATATCGTTCATCTGCCGGATGCGATTGCCCGCGATATTAGTGTTCAACTGCATACGGCAATCAGCCACTATCCCGGTGCGGAGCTGGAGGCGAAAGGGATGGCGTTTGCGCTGCACTATCGTCAGGCGCCGCAGCACGAAGACGCCTTATTGAGATTAGCGCAACGCATTACCCAGATTTGGCCGCAAATGGCATTACAGCAGGGAAAGTGTGTCGTCGAGATTAAACCAGGAAACACCAGTAAAGGGGAGACGATTGCTGCCTTTATGCAGGAAGCTCCCTTTATCGGCCGTAAGCCCGTTTTTCTGGGCGATGATTTAACCGATGAATCTGGCTTCGCGGTCGTTAACCGACTGGGTGGAATGTCAGTGAAAATTGGCACCGGAGCGACTCAGGCATCATGGCGGCTGGCGGGCGTGCCGGATGTCTGGAGCTGGCTTGAAATGATAACCAACGCATTACAACAACAAAAAAGAGAAAATAACAGGAGTGATGACTATGAGTCGTTTAGTCGTAGTATCTAACCGGATTGCACCACCAGACGAGCACGCCGCCAGTGCCGGTGGCCTTGCTGTCGGCATACTGGGTGCACTGAAAGCTGCAGGTGGACTGTGGTTTGGCTGGAGTGGCGAAACGGGGAATGAGGATCAGCCGCTAAAAAAGGTGAAAAAAGGAAATATTACCTGGGCCTCTTTTAACCTCAGTGAAAAGGATCTCGACGAATACTACAACCAATTCTCCAATGCCGTTCTCTGGCCTGCATTTCATTATCGACTCGATCTGGTGCAATTTCAGCGTCCTGCCTGGGACGGCTATCTACGCGTAAATGCGTTGCTGGCAGATAAATTACTGCCGCTGCTAGAAGACGATGACATTATCTGGGTTCACGATTATCACCTGTTGCCATTTGCGCATGAATTACGCAAACGTGGGGTGAATAATCGCATTGGTTTCTTCCTGCATATTCCTTTCCCGACGCCGGAAATCTTCAATGCGCTGCCGACGTATGACACCTTGCTTGAACAGCTTTGTGATTATGATTTGCTGGGTTTCCAGACAGAGAACGATCGCCTGGCGTTCCTGGATTGCCTTTCTAACCTGACCCGCGTTACGACGCGTAGCTCAAAAATCCATACGGCCTGGGGCAAAGCGTTTCGAACCGAAGTTTACCCCATTGGCATTGAACCAGATGAGATAGCCAAACAGGCTGCCGGACCATTGCCGGCAAAACTGGCGCAACTAAAAGCGGAACTGAAAAACGTACAAAATATCTTTTCTGTCGAACGACTGGATTATTCCAAAGGTTTGCCGGAGCGTTTTCTCGCCTATGAAGCGTTGCTGGAAAACTATCCGCAACATCACGGTAAAATTCGCTATACCCAGATTGCGCCAACGTCGCGTGGTGATGTGCAAGCGTATCAGGATATTCGTCATCAGTTGGAAAATGAAGCCGGGAGAATTAACGGCAAATATGGTCAATTAGGCTGGACGCCGCTTTATTATCTGAATCAGCATTTTGATCGTAAATTACTGATGAAAATCTTCCGCTATTCTGATGTTGGATTAGTGACGCCGCTGCGCGACGGAATGAACCTGGTCGCGAAAGAGTATGTTGCCGCACAGGATCCTGCCAATCCGGGCGTACTGGTACTTTCGCAATTTGCCGGAGCGGCAAACGAACTGACGTCGGCGTTAATTGTAAACCCCTACGATCGTGATGAAGTTGCGGCGGCGCTCAATCGGGCGTTGACGATGTCGCTGGCGGAACGTATTTCCCGCCATGCAGAAATGCTGGAAGTTATTGTGAAAAACGACATTAATCACTGGCAGGAGTATTTTATTCGCGATCTAAAGCAGATAGTTCCGCGAAGCGCGGAAAGTCAGCAGCGCGATAAAGTTGCTACCTTTCCGAAACTGGCGTAATGGCAGTTAATCTCCCTTAAGCGGAACCAGTAGTACATCGACCTCGCTTGAGGCAATCACACTTTTCGCTGAGCAGGATGCTCGCGAAAAGAAACTGTGGTTATGATTGCCGCAAATCACCAAATCGAATTTATGCTTACGGCACACTGCCAGAATATGTTCGCTTAACTCACCGTAAGCAATAAATGTCTCTTCTACCGGATATCCCGCATCCTTTATTAATTTATCAAGAAAGTTTTGTGTTTCTTCATGCATTACGCTGCGTAAATCTTCAAGCATCGGTGCGGCTAATTGATTGAAGATTTCCGGGTCGGAAGCGAGAGTGATCAAACTTATGCGCCCATTAACCGGACGGGCGATAGAGACCGCTTTTGTCAACAGTTGCTGGCTTTCTGGCGAGACAGCTACAGCAACAAGAACATTGGTATAGCTCATAACCTGCTCCTTATTCTGTGAACTTCAGGTGTTATTACAGCTTTACTCTGAATGAGGCATTGATGCAATAACAACTCAGTCAAAAAGGTAAATATTAGGCTGGTTACTAGTAAGAATAATTAATTAGTACCGCAATGTTATTGTTCGATCGCCAGTATGGCTGTAAGAAGTAAAATTATCTATTTTCCTTATAAAACAAATGGTTAATGTTTGAAAAACATTTATATAACATTTGAGGGGGTCTCGGCTTTATTTTCACTTGAACTGGGTCATGTTATGTAACTCTCTGTTTGAAAATAAGTTATAGAGGGTAAGTAAATTTATTTCATACATAACAGATGGTTATTTACGGTGATTTATATTAACAGTGCGCAACATAATAATTTTATGCCTCTACTTCATTTTTGAAGCCAGAGGCGCTGAAAAACTTTTTAACAGAATGAAATATCATCAAAACAAAAGTATGACTTATACATTAATGTTAAGTAATTGAGTGTTTTGTGTGATCTGAGTCACACATTATCGAAAATCGCAGCGTCGCTCCGTTGTATGTGTGAGTGGTGACGAGTACAGTTGCGTCGAATTAGGAAAAATCTTAGTTAAGTGTAAAAAACACTATTCTCTGTAAGGGATTGTTTCATCGCTTACGATGCTTGTGTTTTTTCGTTGATCGCAACTATTCCATGGTTATTTACTTTTTACCGGGATTTCCCGGCGACATCACGGGGTGCGGTGATACCGCATAAAAATAAAGTTAGTTATTCTGGATGGGAATAATGCATACCTCCGAGTTGCTGAAACATATTTATGACATCAATTTGTCATATTTACTTCTTGCACAACGTCTGATCGTTCAGGACAAAGCGTCCGCCATGTTTCGTCTCGGTATTAATGAAGAAATGGCAACAACGTTAGCGACGCTGACGCTTCCGCAAATGGTTAAACTGGCAGAAACCAATCAACTGATTTGTCATTTCCGCTTTGACAGCCACCAGACTATTAATCAGTTGACGCAGGATTCCCGCGTTGACGATCTCCAGCAAGTTCATACCGGTATCATGCTCTCTACGCGTTTGTTGAATGATGTTAATCAGCCCGAAGAAGTGCTGCGTAAAAAAAGGGCCTGATAATGAGCGAAAAAAGCATTGTTCAGGAAGCCCGGGATATTCAGCTGGCAATGGAATTGATCACCCTCGGTGCTCGTTTGCAGATGCTGGAAAGTGAAACACAATTAAGTCGCGGACGCCTGATCAAACTCTATAAAGAACTGCGCGGAAGTCCGCCGCCGAAAGGTATGCTGCCATTCTCCACCGACTGGTTTATGACCTGGGAACAAAATGTTCATGCGTCGATGTTTTGTAATGCATGGCAGTTTTTGCTGAAAACCGGGTTATGTAACGGCGTCGATGCAGTAATCAAAGCCTATCGTTTATACCTCGAACAGTGTCCGCAAGCCGAAGATGGGCCGCTGCTGGCGTTGACACGCGCCTGGACACTGGTGCGATTTGTTGAAAGTGGTTTACTACAACTTTCCAGTTGCAAGTGCTGCGGCGGTAATTTTATCACCCATGCCCATCAGCCTGTTGGCAGCTTTGCCTGCAGCTTATGTCAGCCGCCATCACGAGCGGTAAAAAGACGTAAACTTTCTCAAGACCCTGCCGATATTATCCCTCAACTGCTGGATGAACAGAGAGTACAGGCTGTTTAACTCACGCGATATGGCGAAACATTCCAGCAGCGGCAACTGATTGTCGCTGCTTTTTTCCCCGACCGTAAGTTAACGCCTGACGACTGAACATCCTGTCATGGTCAACAGTGAAAGGATGATGTCGTGCTTATCTTATTAGGTTACCTGGTTGTTCTCGGTACAGTTTTCGGCGGTTATTTGATGACCGGCGGAAGCCTTGGAGCACTTTATCAACCCGCTGAACTGGTGATTATTGCCGGTGCAGGTATTGGGTCGTTTATTGTCGGCAACAACGGTAAAGCCATCAAAGGCACGCTTAAGGCGCTGCCGTTACTGTTTCGCCGCTCCAAATACACCAAAGCAATGTATATGGATCTGCTGGCGCTGCTTTACCGGCTAATGGCGAAATCACGCCAGATGGGCATGTTTTCGTTGGAGCGCGATATTGAAAATCCTCGCGAGAGCGAGATCTTCGCCAGTTATCCTCGCATTATGGCTGATGCCGTCATGCTTGATTTTATTGTCGATTATCTGCGCCTGATTATTAGTGGTCACATGAATACCTTTGAAATCGAAGCTTTGATGGATGAAGAGATCGAGACTCACGAAAGCGAGGCGGAAGTCCCGGCAAACAGTCTGGCGCTGGTCGGTGACTCGCTCCCGGCATTTGGTATTGTCGCGGCTGTGATGGGAGTGGTTCACGCGCTCGGTTCGGCTGACCGACCTGCCGCCGAACTGGGGGCGTTGATTGCTCATGCGATGGTGGGGACTTTCCTCGGTATCTTATTGGCTTATGGATTTATTTCCCCGCTGGCAAGTGTTTTGCGCCAGAAAAGCGCAGAGACCAGCAAAATGATGCAGTGCGTCAAAGTCATACTGCTTTCTAATCTCAACGGTTATGCACCGCCAATTGCGGTTGAATTTGGTCGCAAAACGCTCTACTCCAGCGAGCGCCCGTCGTTCGTCGAACTGGAAGAGCACGTTCGTGCAGTGAAAAATCCGCAACAGCAGACGACAACTGAGGAAGCATGAAGAATCACGCGCATCCCATTATTGTCGTCAAGCGACGCAAAGCGAAAAGTCACGGCTCGGCGCATGGATCGTGGAAGATTGCTTATGCTGACTTTATGACTGCGATGATGGCTTTTTTTCTGGTGATGTGGCTGATCTCCATCTCCAGCCCAAAAGAGCTGATTCAGATTGCAGAATATTTCCGCACGCCGCTGGCGACGGCAGTAACGGGCGGTGATCGCATTTCTAATAGTGAAAGCCCAATTCCTGGCGGGGGTGATGATTACACCCAAAGCCAGGGAGAAGTGAATAAGCAACCGGACATTGAAGAACTGAAAAAACGCATGGAGCAAAGTCGGCTGCGGAAATTGCGGGGCGATCTCGACCAGCTTATTGAATCAGACCCGAAACTACGGGCGCTGCGTCCACATCTCAAAATCGATCTGGTACAGGAAGGTTTACGCATCCAGATTATCGACAGCCAGAATCGCCCGATGTTTAAAACCGGTAGTGCCGACGTCGAACCCTATATGCGCGACATTCTGCGGAGTATTGCGCCTGTGCTGAACGGTATTCCTAACCGTATCAGTCTCTCCGGTCATACCGATGATTTCCCTTACGCCAATGGCGAGCAAGGCTATAGCAACTGGGAGCTTTCTGCCGAACGCGCCAATGCGTCGCGCCGTGAGCTAATGGTGGGCGGTCTGGCTGATGGCAAAATTCTGCGCGTTGTCGGCATGGCAGCCACCATGCGTTTGAGCGATCGTGGACCTGATGATGCCGTCAACCGTCGAATCAGCCTGCTGGTTCTGAACAGACAAGCAGAACAAGCTATTTTGCATGAAAACGCTGAAAGCCAGAATGAGCCGGTAAGTGTTCTGGAAAAAACAGGGAGCGCACCGCAGGTCAGTGTTCCCACAATGCCATCAGCCGAACCGAGGTGACTGCGTGAGCATGGATATAAGCGATTTTTATCAGACATTTTTTGATGAGGCGGACGAACTGTTAGCCGATATGGAGCAGCATCTGCTTAATTTGCAGCCAGAATCGCCAGATGCCGAACAGTTGAATGCCATCTTTCGGGCTGCCCACTCGATCAAAGGAGGGGCAGGAACCTTTGGCTTCAGCGTTTTGCAGGAAACCACGCATCTGATGGAAAACCTGCTCGACGAAGCCAGACGTGGTGAGATGCAGCTTAATACCGACATTATCAATCTGTTTTTGGAAACGAAGGACATCATGCAAGAACAGCTCGACGCTTATAAACAGTCACAAGAGCCAGATGCCGCCAGCTTCGATTATATCTGCCAGGCCTTGCGTCAACTGGCATTAGAAGCGAAAGGCGAAACGGTATCCGCAGTGACCCGATTAAGTGTGGTTGCCAAAAGTGAACCGCAAGATGAGCAGAGCCGCAATCAGTCGTCGCGACGAATTATCCTTTCGCGCCTGAAAGCGGGAGAAATCGATCTGCTGGAAGAAGAGCTGGGACATCTGACAACGTTGACTGACGTGGTGAAAGGAGCCGATTCGTTATCGGCGACATTAGCGGGAGATATTGCGGAAGACGACATTACTGCGGTGCTTTGTTTTGTCATTGAGGCCGATCAGATTGCCTTTGAAAGCGTTGAGTCTACGGCGAAAGTATCTGCGCCACCGGTGCTTAAACTTGCCGCCGCAGAAGCGCCAGTTGTACGGACAGAACGGGAAAAACCGCCGCGCGGCAGTGAATCCACCAGTATCCGTGTGGCTGTAGAGAAGGTTGATCAACTGATTAACCTTGTCGGCGAACTGGTCATCACCCAGTCGATGCTGGCTCAGCGTTCGAGCGAACTGGACCCGGTTAATCATGGTGATTTGATTACCAACATGGGGCAGTTACAACGTAACGCCCGTGATTTGCAGGAATCGGTGATGTCGATCCGCATGATGCCGATGGAATATGTCTTTAGTCGCTATCCCCGGCTGGTACGTGACCTGGCGGGAAAACTCGGCAAACAGGTAGAACTGACGCTGGTGGGCAGTTCCACTGAACTCGACAAGAGCCTGATAGAACGCATTATTGACCCGCTGACCCATCTGGTACGCAACAGTCTCGACCACGGAATTGAACTGCCGGAAAAACGCCTCGCCGCAGGCAAAAACCGCGTCGGAAATTTGGTTCTGTCTGCTGAACATCAGGGTGGCAACATCTGCATCGAAGTGACCGACGATGGCGCGGGGCTAAACCATGAACGGATTCTGGCAAAAGCTGTTTCACAAGGTCTGACCGTCAGCGACAACATGACAGATGACGAAGTGGCAATGCTGATATTTGCTCCTGGTTTTTCTACAGCAGAGCAGGTTACCGATGTCTCCGGACGCGGCGTTGGTATGGATGTCGTCAAACGTAATATCCAGGAGATGGGCGGTCATGTCGAAATCAAATCGACGCCGGGCGCAGGAACTACGATCCGCATTTTACTGCCGCTGACGCTGGCGATCCTCGATGGCATGTCTGTACGTGTTGCAGATGAAGTTTTCATTCTGCCGCTGAATGCCGTCATGGAATCACTGCAACCCCATGAAGCTGATCTGCATCCACTGGCGGGCGGCGAGCGGGTACTGGAAGTACGTGGTGAATATCTGCCTATCGTCGAACTGTGGAAAGTGTTCAACGTCACGGGCGCGAAAACTGAAGCGACTCAGGGAATTGTGGTGATCCTGCAAAGTGGCGGTCGCCGCTACGCTTTGCTGGTGGATCAATTAATTGGTCAACACCAGGTAGTAGTGAAAAACCTGGAAAGTAACTATCGCAAAATCCCGGGAATATCCGCCGCAACGATTCTCGGCGACGGCAGCGTGGCACTGATTGTTGATGTTTCTGCCTTGCAGGCGATAAACCGCGAACAACGTATGGCGAACACCGCCGCCTGAATGAGTAAAAAGGTAACAATATGACCGGTATGACGAATGTAACAAAGCTGGCCAGCGAGCCGTCAGGCCAGGAATTTCTGGTATTTACCCTTGGTGATGAAGAGTACGGTATTGATATTCTGAAAGTGCAGGAGATCCGTGGCTACGATCAGGTAACACGGATTGCGAACACGCCAGCGTTTATCAAAGGCGTCACGAATCTGCGCGGCGTTATTGTGCCGATTGTTGACTTACGAATTAAGTTCAGCCAGGTGGATGTGGACTATAACGACAACACGGTAGTTATCGTACTGAATCTCGGACAACGGGTGGTCGGCATCGTGGTTGACGGCGTTTCAGACGTGCTTTCATTGACGGCGGAGCAAATTCGTCCGGCACCGGAATTTGCCGTGACGCTTTCAACAGAATATCTCACTGGATTGGGCGCACTGGGCGACCGTATGTTGATTCTGGTGAACATCGAAAAACTGCTGAATAGCGAAGAGATGGCGCTGTTAGATAGCGCGGCGTCAGAAGTGGCGTAATTCTCCTGATTTCCTCAATTGAAATGAACCCGATGATCTGCGCATCGGGTTTTTTATTTCAATTTCGCGGCGGGTGGCATCAGCAATAAAGTTTCCCCCTTCCTTGCCGATAACGAGATCAACTTGTTTTCAGGAAGGTGCCTTATGATTAACCGTATCCGCGTAGTCACGCTGTTGGTAATGGTGCTGGGGGTATTCGCACTGTTACAGCTAATTTCCGGCAGTTTGTTTTTTTCTTCGCTTCACCATAGCCAGAAAAGCTTTGTCGTTTCCAATGAACTACGGGAACAACAGAGTGAGCTCACCTCAACCTGGGATTTAATGCTACAAACGCGCATTAATTTGAGCCGTTCGGCGGTGCGGATGATGATGGATTCATCCAATCAACAAAGTAACGCCAAAGTTGAATTGCTTGATAGCGCCAGGAAAACATTGGCCCAGGCAGCGACTCATTTTAAAAAATTCAAAAGCATGGCACCGTTACCTGAAATGGTCGCCACCAGTCGTAATATTGATGAAAAATACAAAAACTATCACACAGCGTTAACTGAACTGATTGATTATCTTGATTATGGCAATACTGGCGCCTATTTCGCTCAACCAACTCAGGGAATGCAAAATGCGATGGGCGAAGCGTTTGCTCAGTACGCCCTCAGTAGTGAAAAACTTTACCGCGATATCGTCACTAACAATGCGGAAGATTACCGCTTTTCCCAGTGGCAACTGGCGGTTATCGCGCTGGTGGTGGTATTGATTTTGCTGGTGGCGTGGTACGGCATCCGCCGTATGTTGCTTACCCCGCTGGCGAAAATCATTGCTCACATTCGCGAAATTGCCGGTGGTAACCTGGCGAATAACCTCATCATTGATGGGCGCAGTGAAATGGGCGAACTGGCGCAGAGCGTTTCGCATATGCAGCGTTCTTTGACCGACACAGTCACCCATGTGCGCCAGGGGTCGGACGCCATCTATGCCGGTACACGTGAAATTGCAGCGGGCAATACCGATCTTTCATCACGCACTGAACAGCAGGCATCCGCGCTGGAAGAAACTGCCGCCAGCATGGAACAGCTCACCGCGACGGTGAAACAGAACGCCGATAACGCCCGTCAGGCCTCGCAACTGGCACAAAGTGCCTCCGACACCGCGCTGCACGGCGGCAAAGTGGTGGATGGCGTGGTGAAAACCATGCATGAAATCGCCGACAGTTCGAAAAAAATCGCCGACATTATTAGCGTAATCGACGGCATTGCCTTCCAGACCAATATCCTCGCACTGAATGCCGCTGTTGAAGCCGCGCGTGCCGGGGAACAGGGGCGTGGTTTTGCTGTGGTGGCGGGTGAAGTGCGTAATCTTGCCAGTCGCAGCGCCCAGGCAGCAAAAGAGATCAAAGCTCTGATAGAAGACTCAGTTTCCCGCGTTGATACCGGTTCTGTGCTGGTCGAAAGCGCCGGGGAAACGATGACGAATATCGTTAATGCGGTTACGCGCGTCACCGACATTATGGGGGAAATTGCTTCAGCCTCCGATGAGCAGAGCCGTGGCATTGATCAAGTTGCGCTGGCCGTGTCGGAAATGGATCGCGTCACTCAACAGAATGCCTCGTTGGTGCAGGAGTCAGCCGCCGCTGCTGCCGCACTGGAAGAGCAGGCCGGTCGTTTAACGCAGGCAGTATCCGCATTTCGTCTGGCAGCCAGTCAGCTAAACCACAAACCACCACTAAAATCCCAGCCTGCCAGTGAGCAATCACCTGCGCAGTCGCGGCGGCGTATCGCTGAACAAGAGCCAAACTGGGAAACATTTTGATGGGTATTTACTCAAGCGCCATTGCCGCCAGATGAGGCTGATGATGCAACAGAACGTCGCGCTTATCGTTTCTGGTGGCGCTATTACAACACAATCGGTGCAGTTACAGGCTGTGCCAGTGGTTTCCTGAAGTGATTGAGAAGGCGCTATGACATCATCTCAGCCCTGTGGGCAAACGTCTTTATTGTTACAGATGAGCGAGCGCCTTGCGCTTTCCGACGTTCATTTTCGGCGGATAAGTCAATTGATCTATCAACGTGCGGGGATTGTTCTGGCCGACCACAAGCGTGACATGGTCTACAACCGGTTGATACGCCGTTTGCGCTCGCTGGGACTGGCCGATTTTGGTCATTATCTGAACATGCTGGAATCTAATCAGTTTAGCGGCGAGTGGCAGGCATTTATTAACTCGCTGACTACCAACCTGACGGCATTTTTCCGTGAAGGGCATCATTTCCCACTGCTCGCGGCTCACGCTCGCCGTCGTTCTGGGGAATATCGTGTATGGAGCTCGGCGGCGTCGACTGGTGAAGAGCCGTACAGCATTGCCATGACGCTGGCGGACACATTAGGCACCGCGCCTGGACGCTGGAAAGTGTTCGCCAGTGATATCGACACCGAAGTGCTGGAAAAAGCCAGAAGCGGCATTTATCGCCATGAAGAGCTGAAAAACCTGACGCCACAACAACTCCAGCGTTACTTCATGCGCGGCACGGGGCCGCATGAAGGGCTGGTGCGCGTGCGCCAGGAACTGGCGAGCTATGTCGATTTTTCCCCGCTGAATTTGTTGGCGAAACAGTACACCGTACCGGGGCCGTTTGATGCGATCTTCTGCCGTAACGTCATGATCTACTTTGATCAAACGACCCAACAGGAGATTTTGCGCCGCTTCGTGCCACTACTTAAACCTGACGGATTGCTGTTTGCGGGGCACTCTGAAAATTTCAGCCACCTTGAGCGCAGCTTCACGCTGCGTGGGCAGACGGTGTATGCGCTAAGTAAGGATTAACCATGAGCAAAATCAGGGTGTTGTCTGTCGATGATTCGGCACTGATGCGCCAGATCATGACGGAAATCATCAACAGCCATAGCGATATGGAAATGGTGGCAACGGCGCCCGATCCGCTGGTAGCGCGAGATTTGATTAAGAAATTCAACCCCGATGTGCTGACGCTGGATGTTGAAATGCCACGGATGGACGGGCTGGATTTCCTCGAAAAATTAATGCGTTTGCGTCCAATGCCCGTTGTGATGGTTTCTTCTCTGACCGGCAAAGGTTCTGAAGTGACGCTGCGTGCGCTGGAGTTGGGGGCGATTGATTTTGTCACTAAACCGCAACTGGGTATTCGAGAAGGGATGCTGGCGTACAGCGAAATGATCGCTGAAAAGGTGCGTACGGCGTCGAGGGCGAGCCTCGCGGCGCATAAACCATTATCGGCTCCGGCAACGCTGAAGGCGGGGCCGTTGTTGAGTTCAGAAAAACTGATTGCGATTGGTGCTTCAACGGGGGGCACCGAGGCAATTCGGCACGTATTGCAGCCGCTGCCGCTTTCCAGCCCGGCACTGTTAATCACCCAGCATATGCCGCCTGGCTTTACCCGTTCTTTTGCCGACCGCCTGAATAAGCTGTGTCAAATCGGTGTTAAAGAGGCCGAAGACGGAGAACGTGTTTTGCCGGGACATGCCTATATCGCACCGGGCGATCGACATATGGAACTGGCGCGCAGCGGCGCGAACTATCAAATCAAAATTCACGATGGCCCGGCGGTTAACCGCCATCGACCGTCGGTGGATGTGTTGTTTCATTCTGTCGCCAGACAGGCGGGGCGCAACGCGGTTGGAGTGATCCTCACCGGTATGGGCAACGACGGTGCGGCGGGAATGTTGGCGATGCGTCAGGCGGGGGCATGGACCCTTGCGCAAAACGAAGCAAGCTGTGTGGTGTTCGGTATGCCGCGCGAGGCCATCAATCTGGGGGGCGTCTGCGAAGTGGTCGATCTTAGCCAGGTAAGCCAGCAAATGCTGGCGAAAATCAGTGTCGGACAGGCGATACGTATTTAAATCAGGAGTGTGAAATGGCGGATAAAGAACTTAAATTTTTGGTTGTGGATGACTTTTCCACCATGCGACGCATTGTGCGTAACCTGCTGAAAGAGCTGGGTTTCAACAATGTTGAGGAAGCGGAAGATGGCGCTGATGCTCTCAACAAGTTACAGGCGGGCGGTTATGGCTTTGTGATTTCCGACTGGAATATGCCGAATATGGATGGTCTGGAGTTGCTGAAAACCATTCGTGCTGATGGTGCGATGTCGGCGTTGCCAGTGCTGATGGTGACCGCTGAGGCGAAGAAAGAGAACATTATCGCGGCAGCACAAGCGGGGGCCAGTGGCTATGTGGTTAAGCCATTTACCGCCGCGACGCTGGAGGAAAAACTCAACAAAATCTTTGAGAAACTGGGCATGTGAGGATGCGACTATGATGCAACCATCAATCAAACCTGCTGATGAACATGCAGCCGGCGATATCATCGCGCGCATCGGCAGCCTGACACGTATGCTGCGTGACAGCCTGCGCGAGCTGGGACTGGATCAGGCGATAGCCGAAGCTGCAGAAGCCATCCCTGATGCCCGCGATCGCTTGTTCTACGTTGTGCAGATGACTGCGCAGGCCGCAGAGCGGGCGCTGAATAGCGTTGAGGCGTCGCAACCGCATCAGGATGAAATGGAGGAATCGGCAAAAGCATTAACCCAACGCTGGGATGACTGGTTCGCCGATCCGATTGACCTTGCCGACGCCCGTGAACTGGTGACAGATACGCGGCAATTTCTGGCGGATGTGCCCGCGCATACCAGCTTCACAAACGCGCAACTGCTGGAAATTATGATGGCGCAGGATTTTCAGGATCTCACCGGGCAGGTGATTAAACGGATGATGGATGTGATTCAGGAAATTGAACGCCAGTTGTTGATGGTGCTGCTGGAAAATATCCCGGAACAGGATGCGCGTCCGAAACGTGAAAACCAGAGTTTGCTTAACGGACCACAGGTCGATACCAGCAAAGCCGGTGTGGTTGCCAGTCAGGATCAGGTGGACGATTTGTTGGATAGTCTTGGGTTTTGATTTGTATTGCCTGATGTGACGTGACCGCGTCATATCAGGCGGTCGGATAAGGCGTTTACGCCACATCCGACAAACGTGCTCCCTGTCTGATGTACTGCGGTAAAAGCCCTAAAGCCCACCTGTTTTGCCACTTATTCCAGGCATTGAATGCTTTCCGCTCTGGCATTATTCACGCTTATTACCATTTCCAGGATTGGCGACGTGTCTGACGAGAGCGACGACAAAACAGAAGCTCCCACACCTCACCGACTTGAAAAAGCGCGGGAAGAGGGGCAGATCCCGCGCTCCCGTGAGCTGACCTCACTGCTCATTTTACTGGTGGGCGTGTGTGTTATTTGGTTTGGTGGCGCGTCTCTGGCACGGCGGTTGTCGGGGATGCTCTCCGCCGGGCTGCATTTTGATCACAGCATCATCAATGACCCCAACCTCATTCTCGGACAGATTATTTTGCTGATCAGAGAAGCCATGCTTGCACTGTTGCCGCTGATTAGCGGTGTGGTGCTGGTGGCGCTCATTTCGCCGGTCATGCTGGGGGGGCTGGTATTTAGTGGTAAATCATTGCAACCGAAGTTTTCCAAACTCAACCCACTACCGGGCATTAAACGTATTTTCTCGGCGCAAACTGGCGCGGAGCTGCTGAAAGCTATCCTGAAATCTACACTGGTTGGCTGCGTTACTGGCTTTTATCTCTGGCATCACTGGCCGCAGATGATGCGCTTAATGGCGCAGTCACCCATTACCGCAATGGCTAACGCGATGGATGTTGTGGGGTTGTGTGCACTTTTAGTGGTGCTTGGTGTCATTCCGATGGTGGGATTTGACGTCTTTTTTCAAATTTTCAGCCACCTGAAAAAGCTGCGTATGTCACGGCAGGATATTCGTGATGAGTTCAAACAAAGCGAAGGCGATCCGCATGTCAAAGGGCGAATTCGTCAGATGCAGCGTGCTGCCGCGCGGCGTCGGATGATGGCCGATGTGCCGAAAGCGGACGTCATTGTTAATAACCCAACTCACTATTCAGTGGCATTGCAGTATGACGAAAACAAAATGAGCGCGCCGAAAGTCGTTGCTAAAGGCGCGGGGCTGGTGGCGTTACGCATTCGTGAAATCGCCGCTGAAAATAACGTCCCGACTCTTGAAGCGCCGCCGCTGGCGCGCGCGCTGTATCGACACGCAGAAATCGGCCAACAAATTCCCGGTCAACTGTATGCCGCCGTGGCGGAAGTGCTGGCCTGGGTCTGGCAACTGAAACGCTGGCGTCTGGCCGGTGGACAACGTCCTGAACAACCCACTCATCTTCCGGTGCCGGAAGCCCTGGATTTTATCAACGAGAAACCGTCCCATGAGTAATCTGGCCTCGATGCTGCGCCTGCCCGCAAACCTGAAATCGACACAGTGGCAGATCCTTGCCGGACCTATTTTGATCCTGCTGATTTTGTCGATGATGGTGCTGCCATTGCCCGCATTCATTCTCGACCTGCTGTTCACTTTCAACATTGCCTTGTCGATTATGGTGTTGCTGGTGGCGATGTTTACCCAGCGCACGCTTGAGTTTGCCGCGTTTCCGACCATTCTGTTGTTTACCACGCTGCTGCGTCTGGCGCTTAATGTGGCTTCCACGCGTATCATTTTGATGGAAGGGCATACTGGCGCGGCGGCGGCAGGGAAGGTGGTTGAAGCATTTGGTCATTTTCTCGTGGGCGGTAACTTTGCCATCGGCATTGTGGTGTTTGTCATCCTCGTGATCATCAACTTTATGGTCATTACCAAAGGTGCCGGACGTATCGCGGAAGTGGGTGCGCGCTTTGTTCTCGACGGAATGCCAGGAAAACAGATGGCGATTGATGCCGACCTCAACGCTGGCCTGATTGGCGAAGATGAAGCAAAAAAGCGACGTTCAGAAGTGACCCAAGAAGCTGATTTTTACGGCTCAATGGACGGGGCGAGTAAGTTTGTCCGTGGTGACGCCATCGCCGGGATCCTCATCATGGTCATTAACGTTGTTGGCGGATTGCTGGTTGGGGTGTTGCAACATGGCATGAGTATGGGTCATGCAGCGGAAAGTTATACGCTGTTGACCATCGGTGATGGTCTGGTCGCGCAAATACCTGCGCTGGTTATTTCTACCGCTGCGGGGGTTATCGTTACGCGAGTCAGTACCGATCAGGACGTTGGCGAGCAGATGGTTAATCAGCTTTTCAGTAACCCCAGCGTCATGTTGTTAAGTGCCGCAGTGCTAGGTTTACTGGGGCTGGTGCCGGGAATGCCAAACCTGGTATTTTTACTGTTCACAGCGGGATTGCTGGGGCTGGCATGGTGGGTTCGTGGACGTGAACAAAAAGCGCCCGCTGAACCGAAACCAGTGAAGATGGCGGAAAATAATGCCGTTGTCGAAGCGACCTGGAACGATGTGCAACTGGAAGATTCTCTGGGAATGGAAGTGGGTTATCGGCTGATCCCGATGGTCGATTTTCAGCAGGATGGCGAGTTGCTTGGTCGTATTCGCAGTATTCGCAAGAAATTTGCTCAGGAGATGGGCTTTCTACCGCCAGTGGTGCACATCCGCGACAATATGGATCTACAGCCTGCCCGCTATCGTATCTTGATGAAAGGCGTTGAGATTGGCAGTGGTGATGCTTATCCGGGGCGCTGGCTGGCCATTAACCCAGGAACAGCCGCCGGGACGCTACCCGGCGAAGTGACTGTCGATCCGGCATTTGGACTTAATGCTATCTGGATCGAAAGTGCGCTAAAAGAACAAGCGCAGATTCAGGGATATACGGTGGTTGAAGCCAGTACAGTGGTGGCAACGCATCTTAACCACCTCATTAGTCAACATGCCGCAGAACTGTTTGGTCGTCAGGAGGCGCAGCAGTTACTGGATCGCGTGGCGCAGGAGATGCCAAAACTGACGGAGGATTTGGTTCCTGGCGTTATCACGCTTACCACGCTGCATAAAGTGCTACAAAACCTGCTTGATGAAAAAGTACCGATCCGCGATATGCGCACCATTCTTGAAACACTGGCGGAACATGCGCCTATCCAGAGCGATCCGCATGAATTAACCGCCGTCGTGCGCGTGGCGCTGGGGCGGGCAATTACTCAGCAGTGGTTCCCCGGTAAAGATGAAGTTCACGTTATTGGTCTGGACACGCCACTGGAGCGTTTACTGTTACAGGCGTTGCAGGGCGGTGGCGGACTGGAACCGGGGCTGGCGGATCGTTTGCTGGCACAGACCCAGGAAGCATTATCCCGTCAGGAGATGCTGGGTGCGCCGCCAGTACTGTTGGTGAACCACGCGCTGCGTCCGCTATTGTCTCGCTTTCTGCGCCGTAGCCTGCCGCAACTGGTGGTGCTGTCGAATCTCGAACTCTCTGATAACCGGCAGATTCGGATGACGGCGACTATTGGGGGTAAATAATGAGGATCTTACTGGCGATATTGTTGTTTCCGCTGGTTGTACAAGCCGCCGGGGAGGGGATGTGGCAGACAAGTAGTGTGGGCGTTACGCTAAATCATCGCGGTGAGTCGATGTCGTCAGCGCCTCTTTCTTCGCGACAACCAGCATCAGGATTGATGACGCTGGTGGCGTGGCGTTATCAGCTTATCGGCCCGACACCATCGGGGCTGCGGGTACGCTTGTGTTCACAATCTCGTTGTGTCGAGTTAGACGGGCAGAGTGGGAGCACTGTGGCCTTTTCCGGTATACCGGCGGCAGAACCGTTGCGATTTATCTGGGAAGTGCCTGGCGGTGGGCGGTTAATTCCGCCGCTGAAGGTACAACGTAATGAAGTGATTGTGAATTACCGTTAGTGATAAAAAAGCCGATGTCTGCAACGACATCGGCCTTTGCGGTATAACGCTATTACATACGCTCTACCGTCTCAATACCCAGCGTATCCAGACCCAGTTTCAGCGTCTTCGCCGTCAGTTGCGCCAGTTTCAGACGGCTGTTACGCACTTCTTCGTTTTCTGCGCTAAGGATCGGGCAGTGCTCGTAGAAGCCAGAGAACAGACCGGCCAGATCGTACAGATAAGCACACATCACGTGCGGCGTGCCTTCACGGGCAACCACAGTGAGGGTTTCTTCAAACTGCAGCAGGCGAGCAGCCAATTGTGCTTCGCGATCTTCACGGATGATCACCGGAGCCGCAGCCAGTTGCTCTTCGTTAATTTCTGCTTTACGGAACACGGACAACACACGGGTGTAGGCATACTGCATGTACGGCGCAGTATTACCCTCAAACGCCAGCATGTTGTCCCAGTCGAAGATGTAGTCGGTGGTGCGGTTTTTGGAGAGATCCGCGTATTTCACCGCACCGATACCCACGGCATTGGCCAGTTTTTCCAACTCGTCGGCTGGCATATCCGGGTTCTTCTCTGCCACCAGACGACGTGCACGCTCCAGGGCTTCATCCAGCAGATCGGCCAGTTTCACTGTACCGCCAGCACGGGTTTTAAACGGTTTGCCGTCTTTGCCCAGCATCATGCCAAACATGTGGTGTTCCAGCGGTACGGATTCCGGCACGTAGCCTGCTTTACGGACGATCGCCCACGCCTGCATCAGGTGTTGATGCTGACGGGAGTCGATGTAATACAGCACGCGATCGGCATGTAGCGTCTCGTAACGGTACTTCGCACAGGCGATATCGGTGGTGGTGTAGAGATAGCCGCCATCTTTCTTCTGAATGATCACACCCATCGGTTCGCCTTCCTTGTTTTTGAACTCATCAAGGAATACGACGGTTGCGCCTTCGCTTTCTACTGCCAGACCTTTGGCTTTCAGATCCGCCACGATACCCGGCAGCATCGGGTTGTACAGGCTTTCGCCCATCACGTCATCACGGGTCAGCGTCACGTTCAGACGATCGTAGGTGATCTGGTTCTGCGTCATGGTGATGTCGACCAGCTTGCGCCACATCTCGCGGAAATATTCGTCACCGCTTTGCAGTTTTACCACGTAGTTACGTGCACGCTCGGCGAACTCTTCATCTTCGTCGTAATGCTTTTTCGCATCGCGGTAGAAACCTTCAAGGTCAGCCAGCTCCATTTCACCGGCGTTTTCCTGCTGCTGCTTTTCCAGCCATGCAATCAGCATACCGAACTGAGTGCCCCAGTCGCCGACGTGGTTAGCACGAATCACTTTGTGACCGAGGAACTCCAGAGTACGTACTGCCGCGTCACCAATGATAGTGGAACGCAGATGACCGACGTGCATCTCTTTCGCCACGTTTGGCGCGGAGTAGTCAACCACAATGGTCTGTTTTTCTGGCGTAGCAACACCGAGACGATCGGACGCCAGCGCCTGCTGAACATGTTCAACCAGGAATGCCGGATCAAGGAAAATGTTGATAAAGCCAGGACCGGCGATCTCAACTTTGCTGGCGATACCGTTAAGATCCAGATGAGTCAGCACCTGCTCTGCTAATTGTCGCGGTGCCATACCCAGTTTTTTAGCAACTGCCATCATGCCGTTAGCCTGATAGTCGCCGAACTGAACTTTTGCTGACTGACGAACCTGCGGTTCGCAATCCGCAGGCGCGCCTGCCGCAATCATGGCCTGACGGACTTTTTCTGAGAGAAGAGCCTGAATATTCACCGGAATACCTTACATTGATGAAGCGAGCAAAAATTGCCCGCACCAGTTAAAGAAATTAGGGCGGGAGTATACTGCAAATGGCTGTTTTCGTCAGCAACGTGCGCGTGGCGTATTGCCGTTTTCACTATTGCATCAGGAGCGGCGTGAAATCAGCGGTTGGTTGGCGCAGGGCAACAGGGTAAATTAACGCTTTTACCGAAGACGAAGAGTGATTATGGCGAACTGGCAATCTATCGACGAGTTGCAGGATATTGCAACGGATTTACCGCGATTTATCCACGCATTAGACGAACTTTCACGGCGTCTGGGGCTGGATATTACTCCGCTGACTGCCGATCACATTTCTTTGCGTTGCCATCAAAACGCCACCGCCGAACGCTGGCGTCGCGGGTTTGAACAGTGCGGCGAACTCCTGTCAGAAAATATGATCAATGGTAGACCGATTTGCCTGTTTAAATTGCGTGAACCGGTACAGGTTGCTCACTGGCAGTTTTCGATTGTTGAGTTGCCGTGGCCAGGGGAAAAACGCTACCCGCATGAAGGTTGGGAACATATCGAAATTGTTCTGCCAGGAGAGCCGGAAACGCTGAATGCCCGCGCGCTGGCGTTGCTTTCTGATGAAGGACTAAGCCTGCCGGGGATCTCGGTTAAAACCAGTTCGCCAAAAGGTGAGCATGAACGATTACCGAATCCGACGCTGGCGGTCACCGATGGCAAAACGACGATAAAATTTCATCCATGGTCCATTGAAGAGATCGTTGCCAGCGAGCAGTCGGCGTAATTAAGGAGCAAAAATGGCATTACTGGAAATTTGCTGTTACAGCATGGAATGCGCGCTGACGGCGCAGCAAAACGGTGCCGACAGAATAGAATTGTGTGCGGCACCGAAAGAAGGGGGGCTAACGCCGTCACTGGGCGTTCTGAAGTCCGTGCGCCAGCATGTTACGATCCCCGTACATCCGATCATCCGTCCACGCGGTGGCGATTTTTGCTACAGCGACGGCGAGTTTGCCGCCATTCTTGAAGATATCCGCACAGTGCGTGAATTAGGATTTCCTGGACTGGTGACGGGGGTTCTGGATGTTGATGGTAATGTCGATATGCCACGAATGGAAAAAATAATGGCGGCTGCTGGTCCGCTGGCCGTCACTTTTCATCGTGCCTTCGATATGTGCGCTAACCCTTTAAATACATTGAATAACCTTGCTGAATTAGGCATTGCCAGGGTGCTGACATCGGGGCAAAAATCTGATGCACTGCAAGGTTTATCAAAAATTATGGAACTTATTGCCTATGGTGATGCTCCAATCATCATGGCCGGAGCAGGAGTCCGTGCAGAAAACCTGCACCATTTCCTCGATGCCGGGGTGCTGGAAGTCCATAGCTCTGCAGGAGCGTGGCAAGCCTCACCGATGCGTTATCGTAATCAGGGATTGTCCATGTCATCGGATGCACACGCGGACGAGTATTCGCGTTATGTCGTAGACGGGACGGCGGTTGCTGAAATGAAAGGAATCATTGAGCGCCATCAGGCCAAATGATTTTTACCGTTGCATCATGTCGCCCAATATGATGCTTGCTCGTACCAGGCCCCTGCCCATTCAACAGGGGCCTTTTTTTATCCTTGAGAAGTATGAAAAATGAACAGTTGCCGTGTCATATCGACTTCGTAATAGCGCGCCAAATCATGCTACTAAAAATGTTATATATATTCATATTAACTATGTAATTTAAATTATTAAAACTGCCAAATATATATTAAAAAATAACGGCTGGTTTCTTCTTTAATAATTAATGGTTAAATTGCAATAAATCATATTCTTTGTCGATTATTTCAGGCAGTGTTGTGCCGAATTTAGTGAGTTATTAATTCGTTGTATATTTATTTATACAGCTGGTTCGGTGTACTGGAATTTAATTAGAGGAATCTATGCGAGGGAAAAAACGCATTAGGTTATTTTTTCTGCTCATAGCAGTAGTGGTGGGTAGCGGTGGGTTATTGTTGGCGCAAAAAACGTTGCACAAAACGTCGGAAACGGCATTTTGTCTTTCCTGCCACTCAATGAGCAAACCGTTTGAGGAATATCAGGGGACTGTCCATTTTTCTAATCAAAAAGGTATTCGTGCTGAATGTGCCGATTGCCATATTCCAAAGTCAGGAATGGATTATTTATTTGCTAAATTAAAAGCATCTAAAGATATTTATCATGAATTTGTTAGCGGCAAAATAGACAGCGACGATAAGTTCGAATCCCATCGTCAGGAAATGGCCGAAACAGTGTGGAAAGAATTAAAGGCCTCAGACTCTGCAACGTGCCGTAGTTGCCATTCTTTTGATGCCATGGATATTGCCTCGCAAAGTGAATCTGCGCAGAAAATGCATAACAAAGCGCAAAAGGACGGCGAAACCTGTATCGATTGTCATAAAGGCATTGCCCATTTTCCGCCTGAAATAAAAATGGATGACAAGGCGGAGCATGAACTGGAAAGTCAGGCCGCCACATCAGTGACTAATGGCGCGCATATTTATCCTTTCAAACCTTCTCACATAGGTGAACTGGCTACTGTGAATCCTGGCACCGATCTCACGGTTGTTGATGCCAGTGGCAAACAGCCGCTCGTCCTGTTGCAGGGATATCAGATGCAGGGCAGTGAAAACACGCTCTACCTGGCGGCAGGTCAGCGGCTGGCGTTAGCCACACTAAGCGAAGAAGGTATCAAGGCGCTAACGATAAACGGGGAATGGAAAGCTGACGAATACGGTAATCAATGGCGTCAGGCGTCATTACAGGGGACGCTTACCGATCCCGCATTAGCAGACCGTAAACCGCTATGGCAATACGCTGAAAAACTTGACGACACCTATTGCGCTGGTTGCCATGCGCCTATTGCCGCCGACCATTACACCGTCAATGCCTGGCCGTCCATTGCCAAAGGGATGGGGGCGCGAACCAGCATGAGCGAAAACGAACTGGATATTTTGACGCGGTACTTCCAGTACAACGCTAAAGATATTACCGAGAAACAGTGATCTTCGTTGATCAGGGAGGAAGTTATGACATTAACAAGACGTGAGTTTATTAAAAAAAGCGGTATTGCGGCAGGGGCGCTGGTGGTGACATCGGCTGTACCGTTACCTGCCTGGGCAGAAGAGAAGGGCGGTAAAATTCTTACCGCAGGCCGTTGGGGAGCGATGAACGTAGAAGTGAAGGACGGTAAAATTGTTTCTTCTACAGGCGCGCTGGCGAAGACCATCCCGAACTCTTTGCAATCTACGGCGGCGGATCAGGTGCATACCACGGTGCGTATTCAGCATCCGATGGTGCGAAAAAGCTATCTCGACAATCCACTGCAACCGGCGAAAGGTCGCGGCGACGACAGTTACGTTCAGGTGAGCTGGGAACAAGCATTAAAACTGATTCATGAACAACACGATCGCATCCGCAAGGCCAATGGACCATCGGCCATTTTTGCCGGATCTTACGGTTGGCGTTCTTCTGGCGTGTTGCATAAAGCGCAAACTTTACTGCAACGTTATATGAATCTGGCGGGCGGTTATTCAGGACATAGTGGCGATTACTCGACCGGGGCTGCGCAGGTGATCATGCCGCACGTTGTCGGTTCCGTAGAGGTTTATGAACAGCAGACCTCCTGGCCGCTGATTCTGGAAAACAGCCAGGTGGTGGTGTTGTGGGGGATGAACCCGCTGAATACCTTAAAAATTGCCTGGAGCAGTACCGATGAGCAGGGGCTGGAGTACTTCCATCAACTGAAGAAATCTGGCAAACCGGTGATTGCCATTGATCCTATCCGTTCCGAAACGATCGAGTTCTTTGGCGATAACGCCACCTGGATCGCGCCGAATATGGGCACCGACGTGGCGCTGATGTTAGGGGTTGCGCACACCCTGATGACACAAGGCAAACACGATAAAGCGTTCCTTGAAAAATACACCACCGGCTATCCGCAGTTTGAAGAGTATCTGACCGGCAAGAAAGATAATACGCCGAAGAGCGCGGCCTGGGCGGCGGAAATTACCGGTGTGCCGGAGGCGCAGATAGTCAAACTTGCCGAACTGATGGCGGCGAATCGCACGATGCTGATGGCAGGTTGGGGAATTCAGCGCCAGCAATATGGTGAACAGAAACACTGGATGCTGGTGACCCTGGCGGCGATGTTAGGACAGATTGGTACGCCGGGCGGCGGCTTTGGTTTCTCTTATCATTACTCCAACGGTGGCAACCCAACACGCGTTGGCGGCGTACTGCCGGAAATGTCTGCGGCGATTGCCGGACAGGCCAGTGAGGCCGCTGATGATGGCGGAATGACGGCGATCCCTGTCGCCCGTATTGTCGATGCGCTGGAAAATCCTGGCGGCAAATATCAGCATAACGGTAAAGAACAAACTTACCCAAATATCAAAATGATCTGGTGGGCTGGCGGCGGTAATTTCACCCATCACCAGGATACCAATCGTTTGATAAAAGCCTGGCAGAAACCAGAGCTGATTGTCGTGTCTGAATGCTACTGGACGGCAGCAGCTAAACACGCGGATATCGTATTACCGATCACCACATCGTTTGAGCGCAATGACCTGACGATGACCGGCGACTACAGCAACCAGCACATCGTACCGATGAAGCAAGTGGTTGCGCCGCAGTTTGAAGCACGTAACGATTTTGACGTGTTTGCCGATCTTGCTGAATTACTGAAACCTGGCGGAAAAGAGATCTATACCGAAGGTAAAGATGAAATGGCGTGGCTGAAATTTTTCTATGATGCCGCTCAGAAAGGTGCGCGTGCGCAACGCGTCACTATGCCGATGTTTAATGCCTTCTGGCAGCAAAATAAACTGCTTGAAATGCGCCGCAGCGAGAAGAACGAGCAATATGTTCGCTATGGCGATTTCCGCGCCGATCCGGTGAAAAATGCGCTGGGTACGCCAAGCGGCAAAATTGAGATCTATTCCAAAACGCTGGAAAAATTTGCTTATAAGGATTGCCCGGCACACCCAACCTGGCTTGCGCCTGATGAGTGGAAAGGTACCGCCGACGAGAAGCAGTTGCAGCTTCTGACCGCACATCCGGCACACCGTTTACACAGTCAGCTTAACTATGCGGAACTGCGTAAAAAATATGCGGTTGCCGATCGTGAGCCGCTCACCATTCATACAGAAGATGCTGCTCGCTTTGGCATTGCGAACGGCGATCTGGTACGCGTCTGGAACAAACGCGGTCAGATCCTGACGGGAGCCGTGGTGACTGACGGGATCAAAAAAGGCGTGGTGTGCGTGCATGAAGGCGCATGGCCGGATCTGGAGAATGGCTTGTGTAAAAACGGCTGCGCAAACGTGTTAACGGCGGATATTCCCAGCTCGCAGCTGGCGAATGCCTGTGCCGGTAACACCTCGTTGGTGTATATCGAAAAATACACGGGCAATGCGCCGAAGTTAACGGCGTTTGATCAGCCAGCCATTCAGGCGTAAGAAGTGAATAGCGCCCGGAAACGGGCGCTAATCTTTACGGTTTGCGCGCAATCAGCACCGCGCGTTTAGGTGCCGGATAACCTTCCACTGTTTTGCCCGGATCATGCGGGTCGAGGAAATCGGCCAGCGATTCAGTAACCATCCATTCAGTGCGACGCTGCTCTTCTGTTGTAGTGACGCTCACGTCCGCAATGCGGATATCAACAAAACCACACTTCTTCAGCCAGTTTTTCAGCGCCAGCGCCGAGGGAATAAAGTAGACATTACGCATTTGCGCGTAACGATCGCCCGGCACCAGTACCGTGTTTTCGTCGCCATCAATAACCAGCGTTTCAAGCACCAGTTCACCCTCATTCACCAGTTGATCTTTCAACTGCCAGAGATGCTCCAGCGGCGAACGGCGATGGTACAGCACACCCATCGAAAAGACGGTATCAAAGGCTTTCAGTGCCGGAAGCTGTTCAATACCTAACGGTAACAGATGAGCGCGCTGATCGTTACCCAGCAGTTTGCGCACCGCTTCAAACTGGCAGAGGAAAAGTTGGGTCGGGTCGATCCCCACCGCGAGGTGCGCGCCTGCGCCGATCATGCGCCACATGTGATAACCGCTGCCGCAGCCGACATCGAGGATCGTGCGCCCGGTCAAATCAGAGAGATGGGGCAGAACACGATCCCATTTCCAGTCGGAACGCCATTCGGTATCAATGTTAACGCCATACAGCGAGAACGGCCCTTTGCGCCACGGCATCAGGTTGCGCATCAGGGTTTCAATGCGTTTAATTTGCCCGGCACTCAGCGGCTCTTCGCTTTCTGCCGTCACGCTATGCAGTAAATCAAGACGATACGGTTTAATTTCAGGCAGAAATTCCACCGCATTGGACCACTGTTTAAACAGACCGTGCTGCTGTTCACGCTGCCAGTTAGCAATCTGCGCAGGCAGTGTTTCCAGCCAGTGCGAAAGGTGATTTTTGGCAATCAGAGAATAAAAGTTACCAAAGTCGATCATGCAGCGTCCTCTGCTTTTAATGCCACCAGCGAACCAAAGTTAAAGCACTGGAACCACAGCTCGCTATGCTCAAAACCGGCTTTATGCAGGCGTGCTTTATGGGTTTCCACAGAATCGGTCAGCATCACGTTTTCCAGCATGCTGCGCTTCTGGCTGATCTCCAGTTCGCTGTAACCGTTGGCACGTTTAAAGTCGTGGTGCATGTTGAACAGCAGTTCACCAACTTTGGCATCTTCGAAACTGAATTTTTCCGAAAGCACCAGCGCGCCGCCGGGGTTCAGCCCTTGATAAATTTTATCCAGTAACGCCTGGCGCTCGGAAGGTTCCAGGAATTGCAGGGTAAAATTCAGCACCACCATCGATGCGTTTTCAATGGCGATATCGCGAATATCACCTTCAATAACGTCTACTGGCGTAGGGGCTTTATAGGCGTCAATATGACGACGGCAGCGTTCAATCATCGCCGGGGAGTTGTCGATGGCAATAATTTTGCAATTATCATGATGAATGTTGCGACGCACCGAGAGCGTCGCCGCGCCCAGAGAACAACCCAGATCGTAAACCTGCGTACCAGGTTGAACGAAGCGTTCGGCTAACATACCAATCATGGAAATAATATTGGAATAGCCGGGAACGGAACGCTGGATCATATCCGGGAAGACTTCAGCTACCCGTTCATCAAAGGTCCAGTCGCCCAGTCTGGCGATAGGGGCAGAAAATAGCGTGTCGCGGTGAGACATAACGTAAAAATCCGGGAAAAAGAAAGTGGCGTATTGTGCGCTAACGCAGGGAGAAAACCAACTCCCAGGGCATATACCAAAGATTCGCCAGCACCATCAGCAACAGCGCACACCAGGTGGCGCTCATGCCGGAACGTCGCCAGCGGAACAGACGGTGATGAAAACCGTAATAATGCATCAGACGACCAGCAAGCAAAACGATGCCGCAAATATGCACCATCCAGGTTTCTGCGCCATTCATTTCCATAAACAGCATCAACACAATCGCGATGGGAATATATTCCACCGCGTTACCGTGAATGCGAATGGCGCTTTGCAGTTCGCTAAAACCGCCGTCGCCATAGGCAACGCGATATTGCAAACGCAGGCGAACAACATCGAAAGAGAACTTCATTAATAACAACGCACCTAAAACGGCATACAGCGCGCTTACCATACAAACTCCCTTTAAAATGGCCGATGGCACTTGTCTATGATAGGTGGCAATTTCAGAAAAGAGAAGATTGCTGTGGAATAGCCGGAACTGCTCCGATCTCTGGGAGTGTTTTACGCAAGTCTTCCCACAGAGTATGTACCAGTTCCGGTGCCTGGGCGATATCAGGTGTATGCAGGAAAAGATAAGGCGTGGTGGTCTGTTGCCATTGCGCTAATTTTTGCAACCAGACCTGAAATAATTCCCGGTTTTGTGTCATATCATCGCTACCGATAAAACGGATCAGCGGATTCTTTGCCGTCAACACGGCATGTACCGGAACTTTCGGTTTTTTCCGTTGCGCATCGCGAATGGCTTCATTATGCGGACGTGCTGCATGAACCGGACGGCTGTCTAAAATCACCCGATTAACGCTGCGTTGATGCAAACCTCGATTAAGCGTTTGTTCTTCTTCGCCTTTGGTGAAAAACTGCGGATGGCGGACTTCCACACCATAGGTAAATTCGCCAGGAAGAGAATCGAGAAAGTGCCATAGCGCAGGCAGATCCCGTGGAGCAAACGTGGCGGGCAATTGCAGCCAGTATTGTCCAATGCGCGGCGCTAACGGCGACATACGGGTCAAAAATTCAGTCACTAAATCATCGCAATGCCGCAATGCTGCCTGATGCGAAATGGTTGCCGGAAATTTAAAACAAAAACGAAAATCATCGGTGGTCTGCTCGCGCCAACGCAGAACCACTTCCTGCTTTGGCAGAGCATAAAGGGTGGTGTTGCCCTCCACACAGTTAAAGTGGCGGGCATACTCTTCCAGGCTGGAGATCCCCAAACGCACCCATTTTGAATGCGACCATTGCGGCAGACCGATGTAAATCATAATGCGTTGAGGATCTCTTCCACGCGACGCACGCGGGCAATGCGCGGGTAGATATGGTTGATGCTGTTATTGTGCTGTTCGGTGCTGGCTGCACTACAGGCGTCTTCGGCAATCACCAGATTAAAGCCCAGCTCCCAGGCATTGCGGGCGGTTGATTCGACGCCAATATTGGTTGAGATCCCACATAAGACGATGGTGTCAATGCCACGACGGCGTAATTGTAACTCCAGATCCGTACCGTAAAACGCCCCCCATTGACGTTTGATGATTTCGATATCGCTGTCAGTTGCACCTAACGCCGCAGGATGTTGCCACCAGTTTTCCGGTAACGTTCTGGCAGGTGAGGGAGCATCAACTGGCTGTTTTAATGCTTCGGCGTAATCGGCAGACCAGCCGACGCGCACCAGAAACACAGGCTGACCGTTAGTTCGAAATTTCGCCGCCAGCTTCCCGGCGCGATTAACGACATCTTCAGCAGTGTGGGGACCACCGGCAAACGGTAAGATGCCTTCTTGTAAATCAATCACCACCAGCGCAGTGGTTTTAGCATTCAGTTCAAGCATGATGACTCCAGATAAAACAAAATCGAGCCTCTCACCTTAATGCGATTAGCCGATGGCAGAACGACAAATTTTGTTAATTTTTATGTGCTCAGGCAACACCTTTATAGCAAACAAGGGTAGAGTCTGATTTCAGGCCTGATATAAAGTGGTAACGAGTCGTTCCAGAGCGGGCCAGACTCTTACGGTGCGGCAGAATTTCCAGTATAATAGCCGCCTTTTTTCATTCAGTTGTGACATACAGCTAACGCTGCGACTTAGGTCACCTGCGCAGCAGGGGACGTCCGCCGGCAGCTAAGTTAAGGGATATCTCATGCGTACAGAATATTGTGGACAGCTCCGTTTGTCCCACGTGGGGCAGCAGGTGACTCTGTGTGGTTGGGTCAACCGTCGTCGTGATCTTGGTAGCCTGATCTTCATCGATATGCGCGACCGCGAAGGTATCGTGCAGGTATTTTTCGATCCGGATCGTGCGGACGCGTTAAAGCTGGCCTCTGAACTGCGTAATGAGTTCTGCATTCAGGTAACGGGCACCGTGCGTGCGCGTGACGAAAAAAATATCAACCGCGATATGGCGACCGGCGAAATCGAAGTGCTGGCGTCCTCGCTGACCATCATCAACCGCGCAGACGTTCTGCCGCTTGACTCTAACCACGTCAACACCGAAGAAGCGCGTCTGAAATACCGCTATCTTGATCTGCGTCGCCCGGAAATGGCTCAGCGCCTGAAAACCCGTGCAAAAATTACCAGCCTGGTGCGCCGTTTTATGGACGACCACGGATTCCTCGACATCGAAACCCCGATGCTGACCAAAGCGACGCCGGAAGGCGCGCGTGACTACCTGGTGCCTTCTCGTGTGCATAAAGGCAAATTCTACGCGCTGCCGCAATCTCCGCAGTTGTTCAAACAGTTGCTGATGATGTCCGGTTTCGACCGTTATTATCAGATTGTAAAATGCTTCCGTGACGAAGACCTGCGTGCTGACCGTCAGCCAGAATTTACCCAGATCGATGTGGAAACTTCTTTCATGACCGCGCCGCAAGTGCGTGAGGTAATGGAAGCTCTGGTGCGTCATCTGTGGCTGGAAGTGAAGGGCGTGGATCTGGGCGATTTCCCGGTAATGACCTTTGCGGAAGCCGAACGCCGTTACGGTTCCGATAAACCGGATCTGCGTAACCCGATGGAACTGACCGACGTTGCTGATCTGCTGAAATCTGTTGAATTTGCGGTATTCGCGGGTCCAGCGAACGATCCGAAAGGCCGCGTCGCTGCTCTGAGTGTTCCGGGCGGTGCATCGCTGACCCGTAAGCAGATCGATGAATACGGTAACTTCGTCAAAATCTATGGCGCGAAAGGTCTGGCTTACATCAAAGTTAACGAACGTGCGAAAGGTCTGGAGGGTATCAACAGCCCGGTAGCTAAGTTCCTCAATGCTGAAATCATTGAAGCCATCCTGGATCGTACTGCCGCGCAAGATGGCGATATGATTTTCTTCGGTGCCGACAACAAGAAAATTGTTGCCGACGCGATGGGCGCACTGCGTCTGAAAGTGGGTAAAGACCTTGGTCTGACCGACGAAAGCAAATGGGCGCCGCTGTGGGTTATCGACTTCCCGATGTTTGAAGACGACGGCGAAGGCGGCCTGACCGCGATGCACCATCCGTTCACCGCACCGAAAGACATGACTGCTGCCGAGCTGAAAGCGGCACCGGAAAATGCGGTGGCGAACGCTTATGATATGGTCATCAATGGTTACGAAGTGGGCGGTGGCTCTGTGCGTATCCATAATGGTGATATGCAACAGACTGTATTTGGCATTCTGGGTATCACCGAAGAGGAACAGCGCGAGAAATTCGGCTTCCTGCTCGACGCCCTGAAATATGGCACTCCGCCGCACGCAGGTCTGGCATTTGGCCTTGACCGTCTGACCATGCTGCTGACCGGCACTGACAACATCCGTGACGTTATCGCCTTCCCGAAAACCACAGCGGCAGCGTGTCTGATGACTGAAGCACCGAGCTTTGCTAACCCGACGGCTCTGGCTGAGCTGAGCATTCAGGTTGTGAAGAAGGCTGAGAATAATTGATATGACTTATAAGCGTCCCGTTTCGATCTTAGTGGTCATCTATGCACAAGATACGAAACGGGTGCTGATGTTACAGCGGCGTGACGATCCCGATTTCTGGCAGTCGGTAACCGGCAGCGTGGAAGAGGGTGAAACCGCGCCGCAAGCTGCCATGCGCGAAGTAAAGGAAGAGGTCACCATTGATGTTGTCGCTGAACAACTGACCTTAATTGACTGTCAACGCACGGTAGAGTTTGAAATTTTTTCACATTTGCGTCATCGCTATGCGCCGGGTGTGATGCGCAATACAGAATCATGGTTCTGTCTTGCGCTCCCGCACGAACGCCAGATTGTTTTTACTGAACATTTGGCCTACAAGTGGCTTGATGCGCCCGCAGCAGCGGCGCTCACTAAGTCGTGGAGCAACCGGCAGGCGATTGAAGAGTATGTAATTAACGCTGCCTGAACAGGCAGGGCTATTTGGAGATATTTTTTATGGCAGGTCATAGTAAATGGGCCAACACCAGACATCGTAAAGCCGCGCAGGATGCTAAGCGCGGTAAAATCTTCACTAAAATCATTCGTGAGCTGGTGACCGCAGCTAAACTGGGCGGCGGCGATCCGGATGCTAACCCGCGTCTGCGTGCGGCCATTGATAAAGCACTGTCTAACAACATGACCCGTGACACTCTGAACCGCGCAATTGCACGTGGTGTGGGCGGTGATGATGATGCGAACATGGAAACCATCATCTACGAAGGTTACGGTCCTGGCGGCACTGCAATCATGATTGAATGTCTGTCTGACAACCGTAACCGTACTGTTGCTGAAGTGCGTCACGCATTCAGCAAATGTGGCGGCAACCTCGGTACTGACGGTTCCGTAGCCTATCTGTTCAGCAAAAAAGGTGTGATCTCCTTCGAGAAAGGTGATGAAGACACCATCATGGAAGCGGCGCTGGAAGCAGGTGCAGAAGACGTTGTGACCTATGATGACGGCGCAATCGACGTCTACACTGCATGGGAAGAGATGGGTAAAGTACGTGATGCTCTGGAAGCGGCTGGTCTGAAAGCAGACAGCGCAGAAGTTTCCATGATCCCGTCAACCAAAGCCGATATGGATACAGAAACTGCACCGAAACTGATGCGTCTGATCGATATGCTGGAAGACTGTGACGACGTGCAGGAAGTTTACCATAACGGTGAGATCTCTGATGAGGTTGCAGCGACCCTCTGATGAGGCCGGCTAAACAACAAAACGGAGACGCGTGATGGCTATTATTCTCGGTATTGACCCGGGTTCGCGCGTTACCGGCTACGGCGTTATCCGTCAGGTGGGCAGGCAACTGTCCTACCTGGGCAGTGGATGCATACGCACCAAAGTGGATGATTTACCGTCTCGTCTGAAGCTCATCTATGCGGGCGTGACGGAAATCATCACCCAGTTCCAGCCCGATTATTTCGCAATCGAACAAGTCTTTATGGCGAAGAATGCCGACTCTGCCCTGAAACTGGGGCAGGCACGCGGCGTGGCGATTGTGGCGGCGGTGAATCAGGAATTGCCAGTATTTGAATATGCGGCACGTCAGGTAAAGCAAACGGTTGTAGGTATTGGTAGTGCCGAAAAAAGCCAGGTGCAGCATATGGTGCGCACTTTGCTAAAACTACCCGCCAACCCACAGGCGGACGCCGCCGATGCACTGGCGATTGCCATCACCCACTGCCATGTCAGCCAGAATGCGATGCAGATGAGCGAATCGAGGCTGAATCTGGCTCGCGGGCGACTGCGTTAAGTTATACCGCCTCGGTCAGTTCTTGCTGAGGCGTTACTACTCCTTCTGCATGTATTAACGCCAGATCCGGATGATGCCACAAACTCGCTGGAGTGACCGTTTTACGCGCCCACGGAATCGAACCTAAAAACCAGAATTTCCAGAAGGTGAGTTTTGCATTCGGATTGCTGTTTAACAGTTCTTCAAATGTCTCTATTTCACCCACCGGGATACATAGCGCCTCTTTATAAATATCAAAAACGAATTTTGAACAGAACTGGCGGGAAGATTCGTATTTAAAACCGGTATGGTAGAGCTTGCGTAGCCGGGAGGGAACCTGTTCTACCAGCCGTTGTTTTTGCTGTTCTGTTAGCCCGGCACCTAATCGCTTTACTGCATAGCGTTGGTTAGCAGAGCGTTTAATAAAGCGGGACAGTGTGGTTATGGTGGAAAGGGGAACACGGCTTTCTGCGACCAGATAATCATCGCTGTCATGACCAATAATGATCCCGACGTGATTACTCCAGCAATTTGATGCGGCAGATATTTGACCAAATAATGCAGCACCTATACATGTAAATACAATATCGCCAACTTCATATTCAGAAGGGTAATTAATTTTCACTTTGTCATTCCATTGAAATAATATGAATATGCGTAATATCATAAAAAATATTTTTTTGCAGGAGCAGAAAGGTTTATTTTTTGTAGATTTATCCACTAAATATTTAACATTAAAATATTTATTATAAATATGGCTTAGCGGATGAATTATACTGCGCCATTTTTCAGTTCATCGAGACGACTCGCAATTTTTCTTCATCCTTCGCTGGATATCTATCCAGCATTTTTTTATCATACAGCCTTATCTTTGATTCATTACGCAGGAGCGTCATGTGATAGGCAGGCTGAGAGGCATCATTCTGGAAAAACAACCCCCGCTGGTGTTACTTGAAGTGGGCGGCGTAGGCTATGAAGTGCATATGCCGATGACCTGTTTTTATGAACTCCCTGAAGCGGGCCAGGAAGCGATTGTTTTCACCCACTTTGTGGTGCGTGAAGATGCGCAGCTACTGTATGGTTTTAACAACAAACAAGAGCGCACGTTATTTAAAGAGTTGATCAAAACTAACGGCGTGGGACCGAAACTGGCACTGGCTATCCTCTCGGGTATGTCAGCGCAGCAGTTTGTAAATGCCGTTGAGCGTGAAGAACCTGCGGCACTGGTGAAATTACCTGGCATTGGTAAGAAAACTGCTGAACGCCTGATCGTTGAAATGAAAGATCGCTTTAAAGGTCTGCATGGCGATCTGTTCACACCGGCTGCCGATCTGGTATTGACCTCACCGGCAAGCCCGGCAACCGACGATGCCGAACAGGAAGCTGTTGCTGCGCTGGTGGCACTGGGCTATAAACCACAAGAAGCCAGCCGCATGGTGAGCAAAATCACTCGCCCTGATGCCAGCAGTGAAACATTAATTCGCGAAGCCCTGCGCGCCGCGTTATGAGGTAAAGGATGATTGAAGCAGACCGTCTGATTTCTGCCGGTACGACTTTGCCGGAAGATGTGGCAGATCGCGCCATTCGCCCCAAACTACTAGAAGAGTATGTTGGTCAGCCGCAGGTTCGTTCACAGATGGAAATTTTCATCAAAGCGGCGAAACTGCGCGGCGATGCCCTTGATCATCTATTGATTTTTGGTCCTCCGGGTCTGGGTAAAACCACACTTGCCAACATCGTCGCCAATGAAATGGGCGTCAATTTACGCACCACGTCCGGCCCGGTACTGGAAAAGGCGGGTGATCTGGCGGCGATGCTCACCAACCTTGAACCACACGATGTGTTGTTTATTGATGAGATCCATCGTCTTTCGCCTGTGGTGGAAGAAGTGCTGTATCCAGCCATGGAAGACTACCAGTTGGATATTATGATTGGTGAAGGCCCGGCAGCGCGTTCAATTAAAATCGATCTCCCCCCGTTCACCCTGATTGGCGCGACAACGCGTGCTGGTTCATTGACATCGCCACTGCGTGACCGTTTCGGTATTGTGCAGCGCCTGGAGTTTTACCAGGTGCCTGATTTGCAATATATCGTCAGTCGTAGCGCACGGTTTATGGGGCTTGAGATGAGTGACGATGGCGCGCTGGAAGTGGCTCGCCGGGCGCGAGGTACGCCACGTATCGCCAACCGCCTGCTGCGTCGTGTGCGAGATTTCGCCGAAGTGAAGCATGATGGCACCATCTCGGCGGATATCGCTGCTCAGGCGCTGGATATGCTGAACGTTGATGCTGAAGGTTTCGATTATATGGATCGCAAGTTATTGCTGGCGGTGATCGATAAATTCTTCGGTGGGCCGGTTGGCCTGGATAACCTGGCAGCGGCCATTGGCGAAGAGCGTGAAACTATTGAGGATGTGCTGGAACCTTATTTGATTCAGCAGGGCTTTTTGCAGCGGACGCCGCGCGGGCGTATGGCGACAGTGCGTGCGTGGAACCACTTCGGGATTACGCCGCCAGAAATGCCGTAGGCCGGGCAAGGCGTCTGCACCGCACCCAATATTAAGCTCTCGGCAAGGTGAAGCCAGACAGGCGCTCCCGCAGGAGCGCCGAATTGATTAGCGACCAAACAGGTCACGTTTTTTCGCTTTAAACGGCTGAGAGAGTACCACCAGCACTGCGACAATCAGGTAAGCAACAAAAATACCGAGCAACCACTGCGGCATATCCAGGCCTAAAAAATCCCACTGACGCTCAGCGCAATCGCCAGAGGCGACAAACACTTGTGGCACCCATTTATCCAGCGGCAGCCAGTCCGGGAATCGAACCATGAAATCACAGGTCATAAACGGTGAAGGATAGAGCTGGAGCATGGTGTGCTCGTAAGTTAATTGCACGCCACGAAAAGCACTATACAGCCAGATGATCATCGCCACATAACGCAGCGGAGTTTTCGGGGCGATAGCGCCAATCAGCGCGGCGCCCAGAATGCCGAATAACGCACAGCGTTCATAAATACAGAGCACGCAAGGTTTAAGTAACATCACATGCTGGAACCACAGCGCCGTCAGTTCCAGAGCCAGAGCGGTAAACGCCATTAACAGCCACGCCCCCCGGCCTTGTGAACATTGGTTCAAAAATCGCAACATAATAATTTCCCTGCAATATGCATCGAATGCGCAGTTTAAACCAATTCATTCGTTGCGCCACCAGGAGGGAGTAAAAATAGGATGTAATTGAACAATTATCGGGCGGAAAGGCAAACCGGGCATAAATATGCCCGGTAAGTTGTTATCAAAGCGTTGCAATCCACCCCATTTGCATAAACCATTCAGTTACAGGAGCAAGCGTAAACTCTACGCAGAGTAATCCGACGAGGGTCAGTACGAGAGTGTAGGGCAGAGCCATCCACACCATGCGGCCATAAGAAAGACGTATTAATGGCGCGAGTGCTGAGGTCAACAGGAATAAGAACGCAGCCTGTCCGTTCGGCGTGGCGACGGAGGGCAGGTTGGTTCCGGTGTTAATGGCGACTGCCAGCAGTTCATATTGCTTCAGTGTAATCGCGCCGCTTTCCATTGCCGCTTTTGCTTCGTTGATATAAATCGTCCCTACAAAGACGTTATCCGAAATGGAAGACAGCAAACCGTTGAAGATATAGAACAGCGATAGCTGAGCGTGTTCTGATGCCTGCAATACAAACTGGATAATTGGGGAGAACAGTTGTTGGTCGATAATCACCGCCACTACCGAGAAAAAGACCGTCAACAGTGCGGTGAATGGCAGAGACTCGGTGAAGGCTTTGCCGATAGCATGTTCATCAGTTACACCGGTCAGTGATGTCGCCAGAATAATGACAGACAAACCAATCAAGCCGACCTCTGCCAGATGCAAAGCCAGCGCGGTGACCAGCCAGACGCCGATAATCGCCTGGACAATCAGACGAATTTTATCCTGACGTGTACGCTGGAGACGGCTTTGATCGTCAAACTGTTGCAGTACTTCGCGGACTTTCTCCGGCAGCGTTTCGCCGTAGCCAAACCAACGCAGCTTCTCCACCAGCAGGCAGGTTAGCAGGCCGCAAATCAGGACAGGGACGGTCACCGGTGACATGCGCAGGAAGAAATCGCCAAAATGCCAGCCAGCAGCTTTGGCAATGATCAGGTTCTGTGGTTCGCCTACCATAGTCATCACGCCGCCTAATGCAGTGCCGACACCCGCATGCATCATCAGGCTACGCAGAAAGCCACGGAACTGCTCCAGAACCACTTTGTAATGCTTGTCGATATGGCTGTCGTCTTGCAGGTCGGTATCTTCGGTGCGGGAAGAAGCTACGCGGTGATAAATGCCATAAAAACCAACTGCAACACTGATCACTACGGCAACGACGGTTAAGGCATCGAGGAACGCAGAGAGAAACGCCGCCGCCATGCAAAAAGAGAGCGACAGCAGCATTTTGGAGCGAATGCTTAACAGTAAACGGGTAAATATGAACAGCAGAAGCTGTTTCATAAAATAGATGCCCGCCACCATAAACATCAGTAACAGCAAGACTTCAAGATTTGCCGCCACCTCTTCACGGACGTGTTCCGCACTGGTCATGCCGATGAAGACAGCTTCGATAGCCAACAGACCGCCGGGGAGCAGCGGATAGCATTTCAGAGCCATCGCCAGAGTGAAAATAAATTCCGCGACAAGCAGCCAGCCAGCAACAAAGGGGCTGATGAGGAAAATTAATGGGTTAACAATTAAGAAAATAATAAGGGCAAGTTTGTACCAGTCAGGTGACTGACCCAAAAAATTGCGCCATAACGCGCGGCCCCAGGAGATCTCCATGATGGTTTCCCTTACCTTACAAATAATAAATGATGTTTTTATGTTAGAACGCAAAGCTTAACGGTCAGGGGGGATCGAGGCAAGTCTTGATAGTCAAGGGGAAAGAGATACAGAAAATGAAGCCTTGATCCCTTTTTTCTTCTTTTTGTCTGCTATCAGCGTTGTTAGCCCTCTGGTATGATGAGTCCAACTTTGTTTTGCTGTGTTATGGAAATCTCACTATGGTCATTAAGGCGCAAAGCCCGGCGGGTTTCGCGGAAGAGTACATTATTGAAAGTATCTGGAATAACCGCTTCCCACCCGGGACTATTTTGCCCGCAGAACGTGAACTTTCAGAATTAATTGGTGTAACGAGAACGACGTTACGCGAAGTGTTACAGCGCCTGGCGCGAGACGGCTGGCTGACCATTCAACACGGCAAACCGACGAAGGTGAATAATTTCTGGGAAACCTCCGGGTTGAATATCCTTGAGACGCTGGCGCGACTGGATCACGAAAGTGTACCGCAACTCATAGATAATTTGCTGTCAGTGCGCACCAATATTTCGACCATTTTTATTCGCACCGCGTTTCGTCAGCATCCTGATAAAGCGCAGGAAGTGCTGGCAACGGCTAATGAAGTGGCCGATCACGCAGACGCCTTTGCTGATCTGGATTACAACATTTTTCGCGGTCTGGCGTTTGCCTCTGGTAACCCGATTTATGGTCTGATCCTTAACGGAATGAAAGGGTTGTATACGCGCATTGGTCGTCACTATTTCGCCAATCCGGAAGCGCGTAGTCTGGCGCTGGGCTTCTACCACAAGCTGTCTGCGTTGTGCAGTGAAGGTGCTCACGATCAGGTTTACGAAATAGTACGCCGTTATGGGCATGAGAGTGGCGAGATTTGGCACCGGATGCAGAAAAACCTGCCGGGTGATTTAGCCATTCAGGGGCGTTAAGCCATCCATACTGATGACCAACGCATAGTTGCCTGATGCGCTATGCTTATCTGGCCTATTGAATTTGTGATGCTTTGCAGGCGGATAAAGCGTGTACGCCGCATCCGGCAAAAATGACCCCTCCTCAAATGAGGAGGGGTTTTTTTATAGATTCCCCATTCTTGGCGGGCAGCGTTCCAGCAACTCGACGCTGCCGTCTTCGTTTTGCTGTTCCAGCATCACATCAAATCCCCACAGGCGATGTACATGCTTCAGCACTTCTTTACGCCCCCGATCCAGCGGTGCGCGGTTATGTGGAATGTAACGCAGCGTCAGCGAACGGTCGCCGCGCAAATCCACGTTCCAGATCTGAATATTCGGCTCCAGATTACTTAAGTTATATTGCGACGATAAACGGTTACGGATCTCCCGATAACCTTCCTCATTATGAATGGCGGAAATCTCCAGATAATTATGCCGATCGTCATCCAGCACGGTGAAGAAGCGAAAATCACGCATTACCTTCGGTGACAGGAACTGGCTGATAAAGCTCTCATCTTTGAAATCACGCATCGCGAAATGCAGCGTTTCCAGCCAGTCGGAACCGGCGATATCCGGGAACCAGTATTTGTCTTCTTCCGTTGGCGACTGACAAATCCGTTTAATATCCTGAAACATAGCAAATCCGAGGGCATACGGGTTAATTCCGCTGTACCACGGGCTGTTATAGGGCGGCTGGAAGACCACATTGGTGTGGCTATGCAAGAACTCCAGCATAAAACGTTCGGTCACTTTCCCTTCATCATACAGATGGTTAAGGATGGTGTAGTGCCAGAAGGTCGCCCAGCCTTCGTTCATCACCTGAGTCTGTTTTTGCGGATAAAAATACTGGCTCACTTTACGTACAATGCGCAGGATTTCACGCTGCCATGATTCCAGCAGCGGTGCATTTTTCTCCATAAAATAGAGCAGATTTTCTTGTGGCTCGGACGGATAGCGGCGCGCTTCGGCAACGGTTTTCTCTTCCTCGCGCTTAGGCAGCGTTCTCCAGAGCATATTGACCTGGCTCTGCAGATACTCTTCGCGACTTTTCTGCCGGGCTTTCTCCTCTTGCAGCGAGATTTTTTGTGGGCGTTTATAACGATCCACACCGTAGTTCATCAGCGCATGACACGAATCCAACAGCTTTTCTACCTCATCAACGCCATAGCGTTCTTCGCACTCGGTAATGTATTTGCGGGCGAAAATCAGGTAATCGACAATCGAACTGGCATCGGTCCAGCTACGGAATAAGTAATTGTTTTTGAAGAAAGAGTTGTGGCCATAACAGGCGTGTGCCATCACCAGTGCCTGCATGGTAATGGTGTTCTCTTCCATCAGATAAGCGATACACGGATTAGAGTTAATGACGATTTCATAGGCCAGCCCTTGCTGACCGTGCTTATACAGACGCTCGGTTTCAATAAACTTTTTACCAAACGACCAATGCGGATAGTTAATTGGCATACCGACGCTGGAGTAGGCATCCATCATTTGCTCTGATGTAATTACTTCAATCTGGTGCGGGTAGGTATCCAGCCGGTAGAGTTTTGCCACCCGGTCTATCTCTGCCAAATAAATATCCAGCAGGTCGAATGTCCAGTCAGGTCCATCGCTCAAACGTGTGGAGTCCTTATTCATAGAATCGATCGTCGCCATACGCGCACCTCATTGTTGTCGGCGCTCTCTGTGTGGAACACCTCATTTCAAGCATAGAACACCAGTTAAAAACCGCGTCGCTGGAGAATTTTTTTCTTTGCGATTTCTTATTATCGGAGCGCCAATAATTAGCTTCTGCACGGAATTTTCTGCTGGATATAAAGCGCGACCAGCAGGAGATACCAAAGACGCCATATTCCCGCAAAGTCAGGGAGATGTGAGCCAGCTCACCATAAAAAAGCCATATGTTGAATAATATTTTCATCTGGGTTATCAAGATGTAATTAGATTATTGTTCTTTTACTGTATCTACCGTTATCGGAGTGGCTATGCGAGTTGTCATACTGGGAAGTGGTGTGGTAGGCGTTGCCAGCGCCTGGTATTTAAATCAGGCTGGACACGAGGTCACCGTCATTGATCGGGAACCTGGGGCAGCACTTGAAACCAGCGCAGCAAATGCCGGGCAAATTTCTCCTGGATATGCCGCGCCGTGGGCGGCGCCAGGCGTGCCTTTAAAAGCGATTAAATGGATGTTCCAGCGACATGCGCCGCTGGCGGTTCGTCTCGATGGTACGCAATTCCAGTTGAAATGGATGTGGCAAATGTTACGTAACTGTGACACCAGCCACTATATGGAAAACAAAGGTCGGATGGTGCGCCTGGCGGAATACAGCCGTGATTGCCTGAAAACATTGCGCGCCGAAACCAATATTCAGTATGAAGGACGGCAGGGCGGGACGCTGCAACTGTTCCGCACTGAACAACAGTATGAAAACGCTACTCGCGATATCGCCGTACTGGAAGATGCAGGCGTGCCATATAAGTTACTGGAATCCAGTCGCCTGGCGGAAGTTGAACCTGCGCTGGCGGAAGTAGCGCACAAACTGACTGGTGGCCTGCAACTACCCAATGACGAAACCGGTGACTGTCAGCTCTTTACCCAGAATCTAGCGAGCATGGCGGAACAGGCGGGGGTAAAATTCCGCTTTAATACACCAGTCGATCAGCTGCTTTGTGACGGCGAGCAGATTTATGGTGTGAAGTGTGGTGGTGAAGTAATTAAGGCCGATGCGTATGTTATGGCATTTGGCTCTTACTCGACGGCGATGCTCAAGGGCATTGTCGATATCCCGGTTTATCCGTTGAAAGGTTATTCTTTGACCATTCCGATTGCGCAGGAAGACGGTGCGCCGGTGTCCACCATTCTTGATGAAACCTACAAAATCGCCATTACCCGTTTCGATAACCGTATCCGCGTTGGCGGAATGGCGGAAATTGTTGGCTTTAACACCGAGCTGTTGCAACCGCGTCGTGAAACGCTGGAGATGGTGGTTCGCGACCTTTATCCGCGCGGCGGCCATGTTGAGCAGGCTACTTTCTGGACTGGTCTACGCCCGATGACCCCGGACGGTACGCCGGTTGTGGGGCGTACACGCTTCAAAAATTTGTGGCTGAATACCGGTCACGGTACGCTTGGCTGGACGATGGCTTGCGGTTCTGGTCAGTTGTTAAGCGATCTGCTTTCTGGCCGCACGCCAGCGATCCCGTATGAGGATCTAAGTGTAGCGCGCTACAGTCGTGGATTTACGCCATCACGTCCAGGCCATTTACATGGCGCGCACAGTTAAGGAATCGAGATGACTCGTCCGATACAGGCCAGCCTCGATCTGCAGGCATTAAAACAAAATCTGACCATTGTCCGTCAGGCCGCGCCGCGCGCGCGCGTCTGGTCGGTGGTAAAAGCGAACGCTTACGGGCACGGTATCGAGCGTATCTGGAGCGCGCTCGGGGCGACCGATGGTTTTGCGTTACTTAATCTTGAAGAGGCCATTATCCTGCGCGAGCGCGGCTGGAAAGGGCCAATCCTGATGCTGGAGGGTTTTTTTCATGCTCAGGATCTGGAAATTTATGACCAGTACCGTCTGACCACCTGCGTGCACAGTAACTGGCAGCTCAAAGCACTGCAAAATGCGCGGCTAAAAGCGCCGCTGGATGTTTACCTTAAGGTGAACAGTGGAATGAATCGGTTGGGGTTCCAGCCCGATCGCGTGCTTACTGTCTGGCAGCAGCTGCGGGCGATGGCGAATGTTGACGAAATGACTTTGATGTCGCATTTTGCCGATGCGGAGCATCCTGATGGGATTTCTGGCGCGATGGCGCGTATTGAGCAGGCAGCGGAAGGTCTGGAGTGTCGGCGCTCGTTGTCTAATTCGGCGGCAACCCTGTGGCATCCGGAAGCGCATTTTGACTGGGTTCGACCTGGCATTATTTTATATGGTGCTTCGCCGTCCGGTCAGTGGCGCGATATCGCCAATACCGGATTACGCCCGGTCATGACGTTAAGCAGTGAGATTATTGGTGTTCAGACGCTAAAAGCGGGCGAGCGTGTGGGCTATGGCGGTCGCTATACTGCGCGCGATGAGCAGCGAATCGGCATTGTCGCCGCCGGATACGCCGACGGCTATCCGCGTCATGCACCAACCGGAACACCTGTTTTAGTGGACGGGGTGCGCACCATGACGGTGGGGACAGTCTCGATGGATATGCTGGCGGTCGATTTGACGCCTTGCCCACAGGCGGGGATTGGTACGCCGGTTGAGCTGTGGGGCAAGGAGATCAAAATTGATGATGTCGCCGCCGCTGCCGGAACGGTGGGCTATGAGTTGATGTGCGCGCTGGCGCTACGTGTACCTGTTGTGACGGTGTAACTTGTGCAAGCCGGATAAGACGCACACGTCGTATCCGGCGATACAAACTCCATCAAATTTTAGATTCGGCTTCGTCCTCTGCCACCCGAACGCCGATCTTCAACACTGCATTATCTTCTTTCTCAGCCACCGTCCAGATCATTCCGGCAAACTCTACCTGGTCACCGACCACCGGTGCCGCGCCTAACAACTGCTGAACAATTTCACCCAGCGTTTGCTGTTTATCGCGATACTCCCGACCATCTTCCAGACCATAAATCAGCGCCACATCGGCATATTTCGCGCTGGCTTCGAGAATGAAGTCACCAAAGAAGCGTTGATCCAGCGCGACAGGCGGCGACTGGCTAAACAGTTTTCCGAGTGCCGGAAGATCGCGTTCCCGACCAATCACACATAATACGTCGCCTTCACGCAGTCGGGTGCTGCCGGTGGGGTGAAGCAACTGGTTATCACGAAACAGTGCCGCAATGCGCGTCTCTTTTGGCATATGCAGGTCGCGCAGCGCCGCGCCCACGCACCATTTATCGGCACTCAATTGGTAAACAAACTGCTCCCACGGATTTTCCGGATGAATATCCAGTCCAACGCGTGACACCGGACGTCCCACTGGCGGAACCACCACTTTAGCTTTTTTCGCTGCCCACGACAGCGATGTTCCCTGCAATAGCAGTGAAACCAGAACTACGAAGAAGGCGACATTAAAGAACAGACGCGCATTATCCAGCCCCGCCATCATCGGGAACACCGCCAGGATGATCGGCACTGCGCCGCGTAATCCAACCCAACTAATAAACACGCGCTCGCGCAGATTGAAGCCACGGAACGGTAGCAATCCGGCAAATACCGAAAGAGGACGGGCGAAGAATATCATCCATGCGGACAAAATGAGCGCCGGAATGGCAATAGGCAGCAGGTCGCTTGGGTTAACCAACAGTCCCAGCACCAGGAACATGGCGATTTGTGCCAGCCAGGCGAGGCCGTCGAAATTTTGCAGAATGCCGTAGCGGTTGCGAATCGGACGATTACCCAGCAGGAAACCGCACAGATAAACAGCCAGAATGCCGCTGCCTTCCAGCGCCGTGGTTAAAGCAAAAATCAAAATACCGCCGCTTAATGCCAGCAATGGATACAAGCCCGCAGGCAGGGCGATGCGGTTAATCATCTGCAGCAGTAAATAACCACCGCCAAGACCGATTACGATCCCCAGGCCAAATTGCTGCAGAATATCGACAACGAACATCCAGCTAATAGTGCTTTCATGCTGCTGGATCATCGCAATCAAGGTAATTGTCAGAAAGACCGCCATCGGATCATTGCTGCCGGACTCTATCTCCAGCGTCGAGCCAACACGTTCGTTAAGCCCTTTGCCGCCAAGCAGAGAAAAGACCGCTGCGGCGTCGGTAGAGCCGACAATTGCGCCGATTAATAAACCTTCAATCAAATCAAGATTAAACAGCCATGCCGCCATCATGCCGGTTAAACCGGAGGTGATAAGCACGCCCAGCGTCGCCAGTGAAAGAGCAGGTCCTAACGCCACGCGAAATGAACTGGCCTGGGTGCGCATTCCGCCATCGAGCAAAATAATCGCCAGTGCCAGGTTACTTACCATGTAGGCAAAAGGATAATTATCAAACGGAATGCCGCCGACACCATCGACCCCAGCCAGCATACCGATCGCCAGGAAAATAACCAGAATCGGAATGCCAAGGCGGGAAGAAAATGAACTAAGTAAAATACTACTGGTGACAAGGATGGAGCCTAAGATGAAAAGGCTAATAATTGTTGCGGCATCCAACGGTCGGTTACTCCTGATTACGCTGTCTCGTACTATAAACCTACCATATTCACGGCAGAAACAGCGTTTTACTTAGCCCGGAAGCGTGATTTTTTTACGCTTTAAGAACAGGATGACCGCTAATCGTCAATTGTGTACCGTTTTTGGCGTTTTTGAGGATAGCATGTGCGCCCAACGGGAGGGTAACTGTGCGTTGTTCATGACCGAAGTCGAGGCCGGTAATCAGCGGAATCGACAGGCGGGAACGCAAGAACGCGTACACCGACGCCAGGTTGTAACCCGCATCATAATCATTGGGCGTGCTGCCACTAAAGCTGCCGAGAATAATCGCCTTCTGGCGCTGTAAAATTCCAGCATGATAAAGCTGTAATAACATGCGTTCGACACGGAACGGATGTTCGTTGATGTCTTCCAGTACCAGAATACCGTTCTCAATTTGTGGCATCCACGGCGTACCGATAAGCGAAATCAGCATCGCGAGGTTGCCTCCCCACAGTGTTCCTTCTGTCTGACACGCCGGGCCTTCCCCTTGCCATTCAATGCTGAACGTTTCATTGCGTAACGCCAGCCAGAAGTGGTGCTCGGTAAAGGCATTCAGCTCATCCGCGCCAAAATTTGCCACCAGCATCGGGCCGCTAAAGGTGATGACATTGCCTTGTGCCAGAAGACCGCACTGAATGGCCGTAAAATCGCTATGCCCGCAGATAAGCAACGGATCATTTTGTTGGCGAGCCACCAGAGCCTGCCAGTCAATATCCGCCAGTAAGCGACTGGCACCGTAACCGCCGCGTACTGCCAGCACGATGGTGTTGGGCGAAGTCAGTCTGGCAAGGAAATTGAGATCTCCCAGACGCTCCGTTTCCGTACCAGCAAAACGCTCACAACGACGGGCGATAACCTCGACGTTATTGACCTGATGCCCCGCATCGGTAAGGCGCTGAATGCCGCGCTGTGCGGCGTGCTGATTAATGCAGTAACCCGACGGGGCAATTAAGTGAAACTGATACATGGCAATTCCTTGCTGACAACAGAAACGAAATGTATATCATGCCGCTTAGGTGTGCCGTTGTCACCTCAACGGCGATTCCAGGCGATAAGGATAGATGAAGTGAAATTGAGATGGTTTGCCTTTTTGATTGTGTTATTAGCGGGTTGTTCTTCAAAGCATGACTATACGAACCCGCCGTGGAATGCGAAAGTCCCGGTACAACGTGCGATGCAGTGGATGCCAATAAGCCAGAAAGCCGGAGCGGCCTGGGGTGTCGATCCGCAATTGATCACGGCGATTATCGCTATTGAATCAGGCGGTAACCCGAACGCGGTAAGTAAGTCGAATGCTATTGGTTTGATGCAGTTAAAAGCCTCAACCTCCGGACGTGATGTTTATCGACGCATGGGCTGGAAAGGTGAGCCGACGACCAGCGAACTGAAAAACCCGGAGCGCAATATCTCAATGGGGGCGGCTTACCTGAATATTCTGGAAACCGGCCCGCTGGCAGGCATTGAAGATCCGAAGGTCCTGCAATATGCGCTGGTGGTGTCATACGCTAACGGGGCTGGTGCGCTGCTACGGACTTTCTCATCAGATCGGAAAAAAGCGATCAGCAAAATCAATGATCTGGATGCTGATGAGTTCCTCGATCACGTAGCAAGAAATCATCCTGCACCGCAGGCACCACGCTATATCTACAAACTTGAGCAGGCGCTGGACGCGATGTAACTCAGTCGCACACTTTGTCCGCTTTCTCCCGGGCTTCCCGTTCGAGTGAGAATATAATCCGCTGTAATTGCCGCTCCACCGTCGGGCTGACGTTAAGAAAACGAAAGCTCAGGCGGGGAGTGGAGATCGTTTCATTTCTGCTATCAATCACTTTGCGCTCGCTGATGGTCAGTAACTGGGCGTCAAAGTGAAAAACGCCCCATTGTCCCATGTTGACTTCAATCTGTGCGAAGCGCATACCTTCGTGCAACCCGCCAGGTTTTTCCGTTTCCAGTAATGCACCCATGCCACCTAGCGATAAGTCACTCAGGCGAAAACGTAACGTACTGTTATCCGCCAGTTTGGTCTGACAATAATAAGGCGGATGAAGTGGGGCGGAGATGCGGAAATATCTGCGTCGTTGCACAAACCATAATGCGGGAGGGGGAGTGGCGATAAACGCCGGAAGCTGCAAATATTCACTTTGCTGTAATTGCGCAAGGGTAAATTCGATTTTGGCGCCTTGCGTTTCGGCGGTAATAGTGATTTGACGCGCTTTAAGCACGGCATTGTTGTCTTCTTGCTGACTACCAAAATCCAGCACCAGTTTATCAGGGCTTATCGCCAGTATATTGCTGATCAGCTGACCATCTGACCAACTGATACGCAGTGGCACTGCGGCTTTATGTAAATCGCGTAAAACGCCCAGGACTGCTAACGGATTTTGTTTCAGGAACTGCTCATGGTAATGACTCACGCGGAAAAACTCCTGACCGACAAACTGTCTTTGGTTTATCGGTAGGGACTAACAAAACTTAATACAAATGCGTGAATTTTTTTTACAACTTACGACTAATTCAACCGACAGCCTCCCTCCATTGATCCTGTGCTTGCCTATACTTAGAGCGTTGACGTAAGCATTTCTTGCGTCCGATTCATCGAAACGAGGGCCTGAACATGGGAATTATTGCCTGGATTATTTTTGGCCTGATAGCCGGCATTATCGCCAAGCTGATCATGCCAGGGCGTGATGGTGGTGGATTTTTCCTGACCTGCATTCTCGGGATAGTCGGTGCGGTTGTCGGCGGCTGGCTGGCGACCATGTTTGGCATTGGCGGCTCCATCAGTGGTTTTAATTTACATAGCTTCCTGGTGGCGGTGGTCGGCGCTATCCTGGTGCTGGGGGTATTCCGCCTCCTGCGAAGAGAATAACGTAATCTTTCTGGCGGATAGCGGTGCTGGCATCGCTATCCGCTTTCAAATTATGTGTAAACCTCACGGTGTTTGAAAACCAGATAAAACGGCAACGTCATCCAGATAAGCAGAATGACGCTGTCGGGAGAAGAAAAATTAAGGTGTGGGTTCTGTGACTTTTGTTGGCTGCGTTGCGGAAGCACTGGTCGGGCGCGTTGCCGGAACGTTGTCACACGGTTTTTCTTTCGGGCAGATCAAATCCAACATTTTCAGCGTTACGCCGTTGGTCCAACCAAAACCATCCTGCAACGGATATTCGCCACCACCGCCACCTGTTCCGGTGGTGCTGACATCATATTTCTCCACCAGCTTTTTCTCCCGGTCATAGGTGTGCTGAACATTGGTCAGAAAGTGCCAGCTAATGTCCATCGCTACATCTTCCTGCCCGTAGTTTTGCAATCCTTCAGTAGCGACCCATTGTAACGGCGCCCAGCCATTTGGCGCGTCCCATTGCTGCCCACTTTTCACCGAGGTGGTGTTCAGTCCGCCAGGTTGCAGCAGATGCGTTCTGGTCGCCGTTGCCATTTTACTGGCGCGATCTTTCGCTGCTGCATTAACGTACAACGGGAACAGGGCGGCGGCAGTTAACTGATTACGTACTTTATTACTCTTCAGATCGTAATCGGCATACCAGTCGTGTTGATCGTTCCACAAGTATTTTTCGATCCCTTTCTGACGGGAATTTGCCAGCGTTTCGTATTGACTGGCCATCGCGTTATCCCCGGCGGCTTTACTGGCGCTGGCAAGGATTTTTTCCATTTTATACATCAGGCTATTGAGATCGACCGGTACGATGCTGGTGGTGCGTAATGTATTTAACTGCTGAGGATTGTCCATCCAGCGCGAGCTGAAATCCCAGCCAGATGCGGCGGCGGAACGCAGGTCACGGTAAATTTCAGTGGCAGGGCGATTTGGATTGCTTTTCGCGGTGGCAATATCCTCTACCCATGACTCCGGACGCGGTGTATCGCGGTCGTCCCAGTAGCGGTTAAGAATCGTGCCATCCTTGAGCTTTACAACGCGCTTTTCCTGTTGCCCGGCTTGCAGATTTTCAACGCCGTCCATCCAGTAAGCATATTCTTTTTGTAGTTGTGGCAGATACTGTTTCAACGCGGCGTCGCCTTCATGTTGCGCCAGTAACTCCACCATCAACGCAAAGAAAGGCGGCTGCGAACGGCTTAAATAGTAGCTGCGGTTCCCGTTGGGAATGTGTCCATAAGTATCTATTTCATAACCAAAATTCGCCACCATATCCGCCACTTTATCCCAGTGACCGCTTTCGCCAAGCCCCAGCATGGTGAAGTAACTGTCCCAGTAATACACTTCCCGAAAACGACCTCCCGGCACGACATAGGGTTTCGGCAATGGCAACAGAGAGTCCCATTTTTCGGTGCTTTCCGTTGTGCGGGTTAATACCGGCCAAAGTCCATCAATATGTTCACGCAGCGACTGTCCCTTCGGCGGGACATGCTTCTCGCCTTCTTTTGGCAGGGTGAAATTAACTTTCACGAAGTGACGCAAATCAAACCCGCTCTGGTTCTGTTGCATCCGATAGTCAGCGAGGATCATTAGCGGGTCGCTGTTGGGCACGGCGTCGGCAAAAGTTTTTTGATCAGGAAAAAGTTTGGCGTTTTGAACATCGTCAAACAACGGTCCCAACAAAATATCAGGTGATTGTGGTGTGACGGCGATTTCTTCCGCCTGTGCCGATAGCGTGGCAAAACACAATAAAACGGTGGTGGGAATTAACACCATTCTTTGCAGGTGACGAGGGACACGTGGTTTCATCAATCATTCTCCTTTGGCGATACCGAACAAAACGGTAATCAAGTATCAGAAAACCTTAGTTCAGGATCGCGGCAACTGCATGATTGAAATCTCATTCTGCGAAGTGTCAGGCATTATGGACGATGTAATTAACGGCCTAAATAGTGTTGCAATATATTCATAAAATATATGTTGTTTATTAAATGGGCAGTGACTTTTGTTGTGTGATCACAGAAGAAAAAAATCATAAGAATTTAATGAAAAAACATAATAGACCGACCAAAAACTTCCGTGAAGAATTGTGCCAGTGAAAGGTATTCCGTGAAGTAAATTTATAGATAAGGATAAAACATGTCTAATGTGGAAAAATTGCCAATAAAAGAAAAAATAGGCTATAGCCTGGGCGATGCCGCCAGCCATATCGTCTTTGATTCTTCTGTTGCCATCCTCGCTTATTTCTATACCGATATTTATGGTCTGCCGCCAGCCATAATGGGAACCATGTTTTTACTGGTGCGTCTACTGGATGCAATTACCGATCCGATTATGGGGGCAATCGCCGATGCAACCTCATCTCGTTGGGGGCGTTTCCGTCCGTGGCTGTTGGCCATCTGTGTACCATTTGCGGTCAGTTGCGTGCTGGTTTACTCCATTCCTGATTTCTCTGATAGCGGTAAGGTTGTCTACGCGGTTGCTGCATATATATTTATGACATTAATGTATACGGCCATTAATATTCCTTACTGCTCATTGGGCGCGGCGTTGACATCCGATCCACGTGAAAACCTGTCATTGCAATCCTGGCGTTTTGCCATCACACCTATTGGCGGTGCGTTAGGTACAGCATTTATCCTGCCGGTCGCTGACTTCCTCTCGCCAGGCGATCGGGCTACTGGTATCCAGATTGCGATGGCGGTGTTTGGCGTTATTGGCTGCATTATGTTTTTAATCTGTTTCCTGACCACCAAAGAGCGGGTACAACCTATTCAGGAAGAAAATCTGAATATTGCGCGCGATTTGAAGATTCTTTTTAAGAATGATCAGTGGCGCATCCTCTCTGTTTATAATTTTATGATGCTGGTGGCGGTGGTTATCCGTGGCGGTGCTGTTGTTTATTATGTTAATACCGTTTTAAATAAAGGTTCAGATATTCTTACCTGGTTTATGCTCGGCGGAATGTTTGCTTCTATGTTAGGTTCTGTACTGGCGAAACCATTTGGTACTCGCTTTTGTAAAATTAAACTTTCATTCTGGGTTAATATTATTAATGCGGCGTTGGGCGTGCTCTTTTATTTCCTGCCGGTGGAATACTGGGTTATTCCATTACTGGCTCATCTGGCAATTCAGATTATTCAGGGCGGAAATGGCGCACTCCAGTGGTCGATGATTACCGATGCGAATAACTATGGTGAATGGAAAACGCGTCGTCGTATTACGGGGATGAACGTTGCTGCGAATATTTTTGTCATCAAACTGGGCGTTGCAGTAGGTGGGGCGGTGATTGGTTGGGTACTGGCTTATTATGGCTATGCAACCAGTAGCACAACTCAATCCGCTAATTCAGTACAGGGCGTAGTGTTACTGTTTACCCTCCTGCCGGCATTCTTCTACTTCCTGACGGCTTTGTTGAATAAATCAGATTTCGGGTAAGTCTCCCCCGTAGCGGGTTGTGTTTTCAGGCAATACGCACGCTTT
>NZ_SZVK01000019.1:0-63247 GCF_005280595.1 Escherichia sp. MR
CTGATAGAAACAGAAGCCACTGGAGCACCTCAAAAACACCATCATACACTAAATCAGTAAGTTGGCAGCATCACCGCTTCGTCCTTTCTGACTCTCGCTGTAATCCTTGAGGCAGCGCCGCCTGTCATATTAATTTCAAGCGTTTGTGTATCTATATACGCATCACCAAGAAAAGTTGTTGCGCTACCGTCATATTTATCAAATCGGATACGCAACCTTACCTGCAGTTCTGTTTTAAAACGACATGAGGTTGTCACGTATTTATTATCGCCTGAGACATCAACTGACTTTGTTGCAGCAATTGATGCAATATTAATGGCTGAGGTTTGCCCAATCAGAGAATCGTTACAGACAAACTTTCCATAGGTAAAACCAAAACTATCCGTCCCGGTTTCGGGAACATCCATATTTGACGATCGCCCCCAACTGGCAGGGCTTTCCGAATTGAGCATGTAGTTCGTTCTTTGCCCCTCAATAAGCAGGCCATCACGTTCAAACCGTGGCTCGTCAATGGCAGCCTCTGTCAGCACACCAGATTTATTAATATAGGTTGCTTTCGATGCGCGTTTAAACTTAACAACCTTGTCGCCAGGCATCGTTATTTCATCATCACCAATAACAATCTTTTTATATGATGGCGAAAAACCCGTAATCATATCCAGCGAATCGTTAAATGGTATCCACACATCAGGAAGCGGCTGCAATACTTGTTTATACGGCTCCGCAGCCTGGCTTGCATACTCTCTGGCTGCATCCTCACTTGCTTTAGCTGCTGTCTGGCTTGCTGCCGATGCTTGCGCCGAGTTCGCCGCTGCAGTCTCGCTTGTCTTTGCATTGGTTTCACTGGTTTTTGCAGCTTTTTGACTGTTTGCTGATGCAGTGGCAGAAGCAGCCGCCGCACTTGCAGAACCAGCTGCGGCACTCTCGCTTTGGGCCGCTGCATCCTGACTGTTTTTCGCCGCAGTTTCGCTGGCTTTGGCATTCGTTTCGCTGGTCTTCGCTGCCGTCTGGCTGGACTTTGCGTTAGTTTCGCTCGTCTTCGCTGCTTTCTGGCTGTTAGCCGCAGCAGTTGCTGATCCAGCTGCTGAAGTCGCAGAACCGGCTGCTGCGTTCTCGCTTTCAGCTGCTGCAGCCTGGCTGTTTTTCGCCGCAGTTTCACTGACTTTGGCATTCGTTTCGCTGGTTTTCGCTGCCGTCTGGCTGGACTTCGCGTTGGTTTCGCTCGTCTTTGCGGCTGTTTCGCTATTTTTCGCGTTGGTTTCTGATTTTTGGGCTGCTGTCGCGGAGTTTGCCGATGCAGTCTGTGAGGCCGCTGCTGCCTGTGCGCTGTTAGCTGCATTCGTTTCTGAGGTTTTCGCCGCGTTCTTCGATGATGCCGCTGCAGTTTCGGATTTCTTTGCCGCCGCTGCGCTCTGAGAGGCGGCTTCGGCGTTGCGTGCCGCTTCTTCCACCATTGCCTCAAAACGACGCAATGCCTCCGGCATGACATCATCTTCCGTCATGGCACCGAGAAAATCATTCAGCGTACCTGGTCTGGAACCTTCATACACGGTAATGATCCCGGCATGTGAAGGCGGAAAACCTTCAACCAGCAGGGCGACGCTGTACTGGCCATACTCGACATCCATGCTGTAACGTCCGGCTTCATCCGGATTTTCAGAGGCCACCGTGTTCACCAGTACCGTGGTGCTGTTACGCTTTGCCTTCAGTTGAATAGTGCAGTTCTGTATTGGTTTTCCCGCACCATCTTTCAGCACACCTGAAATCTGTACTGCCATACTCACTCCACAAATAAAAAAGGCGCCATTTCCGGCGCCCGTATTGGGGTTATAAATATTTCAACGGATACTGATACCGGAAGCAGCTTTTTTGGTCACAATCACCGTACAGTCTGTGATGTTACCTGCGCCCTGATTGCCTTTCTGGAAAATCTTAAACTCCAGAGTGACGCTACCACCACCACTCGGCATATCAATAACCGCACTGTAACTACCGGGAATGGCTCCTTTAGTTTCTCTGGATGCGATTAATACGCCGTTTTTGCGAACTTCAAAACCATAACCCGTATATCGCGTACCTCCCGGGTTATTACCGCTCCCCGGATCGTCATACGCCATACCGTTAAAAATAATGGGCGGAATAATAATCTGGCGGTCAAAGTTATGATCATCGTAAATGGTGACTGTAACCGTCCCGCCTGGTGTTTCCGTATCGCCCCACGAGCCAGTTTTTTTCGGGAATGGCTTAGATACAGCTTTAACGAAGTCACCTCTGACCTGAGTAGCCTCGAGCATTCCCTTAATCGTACAGTTCTCATTTATCGTGACGTTGTTGAGCGTCCCGGAGTTCACATTCACGTTACCGCTGATATCGGCATTTTTCGCCGTCAGCCGCCCGTCCGGTGTCAGGGAAAATACCGGCGGATTGCCGCCGCTGGTAATGGTTGGCGCCGTCAGATACTTCAGGAACACTTCGTTCATGAATATCTGGTTGCCCTGCGCCACAAACATCGGCGTTTCATTCCCGTTTGCCGGGTCAATAAACGCGATACGGTTAGCGGCAACCAGGAACTGGCTCAGTTTGCCTTCCTCTGTATCCTCCATGCTGAGGCCAAGCCCCGCGACATAATGTTTGCCGTCTTCGGTCTGCTCAATTTTGACGCCCCACATGGCATTCCATTTATCGTTGGCGTCTTTCCACTCTTTCGAAAACTGATCCAGTCTGCTGGCGTTATCCTCTGTCAGGTCGACTTTTTCCAGCAGCTCCTTGCCGAGATGGGATTCAGTTATCTGGCCTTTGAAAAAATCCAGGTAACCTTCCGCATCATCGCTCGCCCGACCGACAGCCTCCACGAATGCCGATTTGCCAACAGTATTCACACTGCGGATATAAAAATAATAATCATGGCCCGGTTTGATATTGATACTGGCAGCTATCCAGTACAGCGCCGTGCCAAGATAGCGGGCTGCGGTTTCAACCTGCCTGATATCCGCAATCCGCTTTTCCGAGAACCAGAACTCAAACTGTACCGTCGGGTCATAAACGGCAAGATGCGGCGTGGCGGTTATCTGAAAATAGCCCGGCGTCAGCTCAATCCGCGACGGCGCTGCCGGTGCGGCAATCCGGAACAATACCGACGCCGGATCACCCTGCTGTCCCCACGCATTTACCGCCCGGACTGTCAGCCTGTAGTTTCCCAGCGCCAGTTGCGTGAATCGGTATGTGGTTTCCGTCGTCCTGGCCGTGCTGACCAGCCGCTCACTGCCGTCATCCGCTGCCACGGTCAGGCGAAGCATAAAGCTCACGCCCTTCACCACCTTCGGTGTGTCCCAGCGCGCCAGCACCTGATATTCCCCGCTGTCTGCGGTGACTTCTGCGGTCAGGTGCTGCACCGCTGGCGGCGTGACACCATTCACCGTGCCGCTCTGGTCGCCGTCAAAGTGCGCCCCGTTATCCACGATGGCTTCTTTCTCCGGTACATGCTGCACGGCAGTGATGGCATACGTACCGTCATCGTTCTCACGGATACTCACACAGCGGAACAGGCGCTGGCGCAGCGTCGGCAGCTTCAACCCCCACACGCTGTATTCAGCAACACCGTCAGGAACCCGGCTCACTTTTACCTTCACGCCGTCGGTGACGGACTGAACCTCCACGCTGACCGGACTCCCCTGCCCGTCAACCAGGCTTATCAGCGTGGTGCCGGAGGCTAGCAGCGTGATTTCACGGTCGAGAGTCAGCGTCCGGGTCTGGCTGTTCACCGCCAGCACGCGCCCGCCGATGCTGATACCGGCATAGTCATCATCGCAGATTTCAATAACATCGCCCGGCACATGGCGAAGCCCTTCTGCGCCCACGCTGAAATCCACGGTCTGCGTTTCCAGCAGTTCCGTTTTAATCAGCCACAGCCCGGCGCGGTGCGCCTGCCCCCGGCTGGTACAGCCAAAGGCATCCATCTTCGTGACGTTACGACCGTAACGGGCAATGGCCTGCGTGTCCTCCACAAGCTCTGTCGCCGTCTCCCAGCCGTTATCCGGGTCAATCCAGTTCACCTCAACGGCATTATGGCGGTCCTTCAGGGCGCTGAAGCTGTAGCGGAACGGCGCGCCATCATCCGGCATCACCACATTACTGCGGTTATAGGTCCACACCTTATCTGATGGTCGGTCCTGCACGAACGTCAGCGTCTGCCCGTTCCATACCGGCATACAGCGCATCGCCGAGCAGAAATCACTGAGCACATCCCACGCCTTGCGCTGTGTGGTCAGGTACGCATTACAGGTGATGCGCGGCTCCGTGCCGCCAAAGCCGTCCGGCACTGACTGGTCGCAGTACTGGCCGATGACATACAGCGCCCATTTATCCACATCCGCCGTACCAAGACGTTTCCCCATGCCGTAGCGCGGGTGGGTCAGCATATCCCACAGACACCAGGCCATGTTGTTGCTGTATGCCGGTTTAAACGTTCCGTCCCAGATACCGCTGTATTGTCGCGTCTGCGGGTTATAGTTCGACGGCACCTGCAGAATGCGCCCGCGAAGATGATAATTACGGCTCACCTGCTGACTGCCGAACTGCTCCGAGTCCACCTGTACGCCGACCAGTGCCGTGTTCGGGTAGCACTGTTTCACATCGATAATTTCGGTGTATGACGACCAGAGCGTTTTGTTCTGCAGCTGGTCTGTGGTGCTGTCCGGCGTCATCCTGCGCATCCGGATACTGAACGGGCGCGGCGGCAGGTTACCCACCACCACCGAGGCCAGATACTGCGAGGTGGTTTTGCCCTTAATGGTGATGTCTTTTTCTGTCACCCAGCCACCGTTACGTTGTATCTGAACCAGCAGGCGGACTTCCGACGGATTCCTGTCACCCTTTGAGGTGGTTTCCACCAGTGCCTGCACACCGAAGGTAAAGCGCAGACGGTCGATATTTGCAGACGTGATAGTCCGGGTGATCGGCGTGTCGTATTTCACTTCCGTACCCAGCACCGTCTCGGATCCGGAGGATTCAAAACCCTCCGGCGGTGTCTGCTCCTGCTCACCTGCCCGGAACACCACTGTGACACCGGAGATATTGGTATTCCCCTCACTGTCCAGCACCGGCGTACTGTTCAGCAGCACGCTTTTTAATCCATCCACCGGACCTTCAATCGGCCCTTCGCTGATGGCATCGATCACACTCAGCAGCTGCGTGGATTTCAGGTTGTCCTTCGCTTCGCGCGGGGTATGCCCCTTACTGCTTCCTTTACCCATTCGTCATGCTCCATAAACGACAAAACCGCCCGGAGGCGGTTTCACATAAAACATTTTGCATCAGCGACCAATCACCACAACCTGACCACCGTCCCCTTCGTCTGCCGTGCAGATCTCCTGAGATACCACGCGTGACCCCACGCGCATTTCACCGTACAGAACGGGCAGAACATTCCCCTGGGCAACCATGTTATCCAGTGAGGAGAAATAGGTGTTCTGCTTACCGTTATCCGTTGTCTGTGTGCGGGGAGTTCTGGCTTTCGGTGCCAGCATCTGAGCCACACCGCCCAGGATCATACTGGCCCCTGCCGCATACATGCCCGATACAGCCGCGGCACCCAGCCAGCCCACAGGGTTCCACCATGCCACCGCAATCAACGCCGCCCCCAGCACCACCTGAAATACACCGCCACTTTTAGCTCCCGCCAGACGCGGCACAATGTGGATCACGGCACCATTTGCCAGCGGCTCATTAAGACGGGCAGATAATTCATTTTCGCCTGCATCACGCCCGGCAATGCGCACCTGATACCAGCCCTCATTCAGTTTCTGGCGAAACGACGGAAGCTGCGTGGCCAGCGCCCGGATGGCTTCGGCCCCTGTTTTCACACGAAGGTCGATGCGGCGGCCAAATCGTTGTAAATCCCCGTAAAGGCAGATGCGTGCCATGCCCGGTGACGCCAGAGGGAGTGTGTGCGTCGCTGCCATTTGTCGGTATACCTCTCTCGTTTGCTCAGTTGTTCAGGAATATGGTGCAACAGCTCGCCGTCGCCGCAGTAAATGGCGGCATGATTCGGCACCGATGAACCAAAACAGCACAGCAGCACATCGCCCGGCTGCGCCGCTGACAACGGCACCTGATACAGCCCTGTGGCCTCCAGATTATCCAGATAGAGATTCTGACCGTGACGCCACCAGTCATCCCCGCGATGAAAATCCGGCATCTCAATCCCCGCCAGATGATAAGCATCCCGGAACAGCGTGTAACAGTCCGTCACCCCGTGCTCAAAGCGCCGCCCGGTAAGATGCGGCACACAGCGGAATTTATGAATCTCACCCCGGCAGACCAGCCACCAAGGCAAATCGCTCTGCACCTGCAGCCGCCTGTCAGCCTCACTCAGCCAGGGCAGACCACCGGGGTGGCTGTGGACCAGCGCCACAATCTCACCCTGCATCTCTGACCGCAGCCAGTCTTCCGGCGACATCCGGAAATACGCCTCCGGCTCACCGGAGATATTCACGCAGGGAAAATATCTTTCCCCCTCCGGCGTTCTCACCACGAAGCCGCACGACTCCGCTGGCGCACATCGCCGGGCGTGCGCCAGAATCGCTGATTCTGTCTGTGTCATGGGATTACTGCGAAAGTTTGTTAATGGAAAGGAAGCCGCCAAAGTTGCCGACGTTATTGCGAAACTTACAGCCGCTCAGGCATTTGCTGCATTTATCCTTCGTGATATCGGACGTCGGCTGGTCATATTCATCCGCGACAGCCGGACCATGATAACCGCACTCATCACTGCGATAGGTCCAGGTGCAGGTGTTGGCCAGCATGATGCGCCCCGGAAAAACAGCACCATCAGTTTCCGTCGGTGTGGAGAGCACAAAGGAGGCACTGACCGCACTCAGTTCGCTGCACTGCTCGATGCGCCAGCGGCTGATCACCTCCTGCTCCGGATCGGCGTCGCTGTTTCCGTTGACGAAGTTCACCGCATCCAGAAAACGGGCGTAAACCTTACGCCTGACCACCGTTCCGCCGACCAGACTCTGCAGGTCTTCCGCCATCCCGGTGACCATGCCGTGCAGGTTAGAGACCGTCAGTGTCGGACGGGCAGCACTGCCCTTACCGTTCAGTTCAAATCCCGTCCCCTGAATGGGGTATGCCTGATACTGCCGCCCCTGCCAGGTGACCGGCTCACCTTTTTCGTTCTGCTCATTACAGAAAAAATAACGTTCACCACCGACCTCTGTCAGATCGATTTCCCAGAGCACCACCTGGGCTGACTGAGTAAGGCGTGTCGTCTCATGATGTGTTTCCTGTGGAATATCCTGCATCAGAGCCTCTATGCCACGACCTGTTCAAAATCTGCCGTTATGGTTACCCACAACGCCCCCACGCTTGCCGACCATTTACGACAAACCACCCTGATCGGCTTCCAGTCATAAGGTGGCGTCCACTGAAATGCGCGGACGCCACCGTGCCGTTCCAGAAAGGCTTTTAAAGATGGGTGTTCACATTTACGAACACGTATCGTCACGCTGTAAGTCGACAACTGGTTATTCAGTCCCGCCGCACGACGCTGTTCATAACCATCGCCCAGCTTCACTGTCACCACTTTCGGCTCTGATACCACATTCATATCCGGGCGCACTTTCCAGTGAAACGTCTCCATTACCGATATGCTCCACTTAACCGACCACCATCACGGGCCTGCTGTTGCATAAAGTCCGCTGCCGCTTTTTTCCCAAGGTCATAAACCACCTTCAGGGCAGCCGGACCTATCTGCCCGTTCGTGCCATCGTTATTGATCTCGATGTTGTACTGCGGGGCAAACATCGCCATACCTGAACCACCAATATCCGCCACAACCCCCAGCTTACCGTCAGCACCACGACGCAGTGGCAGAATGGCTTCAGGTCCAGCTTCCCCCATCACACCCGCGCCTTTTGCAAAAGCAAAAAACGTCGGACGGTTAACCACCGTGCCACTGTAACGACTCAAATCAGCAGACTGATAAATCCCCCCATTGGCATTCAGGGAAAGGCTGCTGAGATCAAATCCCAGTACACTGCCAATCCCTTTTATCGATTTCATCATGGTTGCCTGCGCCAGGATTTTCGCCATATCTGACAGCACAGAAGAGGTGAAGGATTTGAAATTGAGTTTGCCGGTAGTGACAAAAGTTGCCAGGCCATTTCCCATGTTGCTGAAGGCTGACGAGAACACCTGTTCTGCTGTTCCTGCCGTATTATCTGCATCCACGGTAAAATCCTGAAATGCACGCAGGACTCCGTTTTTCCAGTTACCCTGCACAACTTCAAGCTGTTGCCAGTAACGGCGATTCTCATTCAGTTGTCGGTTCAGGCTCTCCGTCAGCGCCTGCTCGGCCTTTCTGTAGTCATCCGTGTTATATGTCCCTTTCTGCTCACTATCCCGCCTCAACTGCTCCAGCTGTTGCTGGTATTTCTGGCGAAGACTCAGTTGTACCTGATATCGCTGCCGCTGCTGATCACCCATACCCACCGTGGCGATATCCAGGTCATGTTGCTGACGCTGAGCGCGCTCTTCTTCAGCCAGTTGACTGGTCAGCTGAATTGTTTTTTTCTTCAGCTCGTTGAGTGCCGTCTGTTTCTGAAGCTCCTGCTGTTTTACATCCAGCAGCGTCAGTGCCTGAATCAGTTCATCTTTACGGGCCAGCACACTCTTTTCATCTGCCGTCAGTTTTTTCCCGTCCAGGTCGCTGATGTGCTGCTGCAGAGCCAGAAGCTGTTTATGCGCTTCTGTCATCCTTTCCGTGGCAATGCCTGCTGACTGTCTGGCAGCAGCAATCTGTCCTTCCACCTGTGCCTGTTGCTGACTGTACTGCAGCAATAACCGGGTGGCCTCATCATTACGGGTATCGCGTGTTTTTTTCTTACCGGATGCCAGGGCTTTCTCGTAACGTTCATTTTCACGTTGTATCGCCGCATCCCTGACAGCCTGATCGGCGTACTGCATGGCATTAATACGCGCAATTTCACGCTGATGTCGTGCTGCTTCCGTTTCATTCATCCGGTTCAGTGCAGCATTTTCAGCATTACGGCGTTTCTGTTGCTCCTGATAATTCCGCTCTGCCTGCTCTTTTGCATCCTGCAAATCCTTCTGGCGTTTTTTCTCCTGAAGCTCGTTAAGACGCTGCTGATCGTACTCAACCTGAGAAGATGATGCCGTCCAGGGGAGTCTTTTCGCCCGCGACATTTTCTCCTGTAAAGCGGAAATCTGTTCATCCAGCGAGTCTTCACGACCAATATTCATGGCCGCATCCCAGAAACGACTCCATAAATCAGACAGATACTTCAGCGTACTGCCCAGCGCATTGAGGTTATTATCAATATCCGCAGTACGCCGACCGGTTTCCTCTGCCAGTGCAGACATGGCTATCCGTGCCGCATCACTGGACCGCCCCTGTTCCCCAAGGACGCGTATCTGCTCAAGCTGAGTGGCAGTAAGAAAATGCAGCTCATTGTCCAGAGCCTTCGCGGCATTTACAGGATCATCCTTCAGCCGCTTAAACTGACTTATGGTATCGCTGACCGACTGGCCAACCGATCGCTCCATCTGTGCGGCAGCTCTCGCCACCATACCGATATCGTTTCCACGAAATGCACCACTCCCCACCACCTGAGCCAGCGCACCGGCTGCAGCATGTTGCGTGATACCATTCCCGGAAATAGCACGACTGAGCGTCCACAGCTGCCCGGCAGTGACTCCGGCATAATGCCCCGTCAGCGACAGCTGGCGGTTAAATTCTTCCCCCTCCTTCTGACCGTCATACCAGGCTTTACCCAGACCATAGACAGCCGCGGCAATACCGCCAATAACCCCGCCAAGCATCATGCCTTTCGGTGACATCAATGTGTCTATCCACCCGGCACGGTTAGCCAGCGTTATTCCGGATCCCCTCAGCGCACCTAAATTTCCGCGGGCCAGTTCACCTATCAGAACGCCTATCTCCTGACGGGCCGCTGCACTTTTCAGCCCCAGCGAATGCGTGGCTTTTCCTGCCTGCTCCATTTTGCGGATATACACTTCTGCAGCACTGCTTACCCCCAGCTGGGCAGCCTTAGCACGAAGCAACTCAGAAGAAGAAAGATTCTGGCGGGTTGCCTGCTCTTTAAGCTGACGGATAAACGCCACTTTCTGTCGGGTAGCCTCTTCCTCAGCCTGTGTAAGAACACGGGTTTTCGCCGTAACCTCAGAAATCAGCGCCAGATAATCCTGCTGACCAATCCCGCCACTGTTTCTGGCCTGTCGGATCTGCTGCTGAATACGCTGTAATTCCTGCAGACCCGCACTGGCCTGTTTCACACTGTCAATCTGACGATAAAACGCAGCAGCCGCTTTATCCTGAGCCTCCGCCAGAGCCATGGCCTGCGCCTGTTCCTCGCGCATTTTCTGGCTCAGCGCCTCCATGCGCTGGCGGGTTTTCTCCACCTCGCGGGCCATGCGTTCATGAGCCTGTGCGTTCTTCTCCACCGTCTGCGCATGGACGGATGCGGCTGTTGCAGCCGAAGACGCCGCCTGCGTTGTCTGCCGGGCGGCCTGAGTCTGACGCTCCATAAAACGCTGCATACGGGCAGAAGACCGTTCTGCATCGCTGGCTGCACCATTCAGAAGGTTTTTGATACGGGGGATTTCATTTTTAAACTCTGCCGCATCAATCCCCAAATCAATGACCAGGTTGGCTATCTGGTCCATAACGCACACCTCCGGAAATACCTTCCCCAAGATGCATCAGTTCTTCGTCCGTTCGCTCCGGTATCCCGTTCTCTTCCGGTAAAAGGCTGAAATCAGCCACCGCAGCATCACTGCTGCCGGACACCATTCTCACGATCAATGCCTTCAGCGAGGCAAACTGCGCATCCATCCACACATCACTGAAGCTCTGCATCCGGAAATAATCGCCCCACTCACCAAGCTCAGTGGCCGACATTTCCGACAGCATCCGCCGCCAGTCTGCCCGCCGGAACTCCCGGGCAAGCCGCATGACAAACTGCATTTCCCGCGTCAGGACTTTTCCGGCGTCAGCGCCTCATGCTCATCATCCCCGGCATTATCAATGGCCCCCATACCGCTCAGCGACAGAACCATCTCCGCCCCCGCACCCAGGGCATCATACGACCATGTTGTAATAACGGATGCGCAAAGCGTCTCTACATCCTTAGACTGATCCGCATTCCACAGTGAGCGGGAAACCAGCCAGGCATTGATATCCATCCCCATCCGCAGAAAAGCAATCTGTCGTTCAGCCTCCGGCAGTTCTCCCTCACCGGCATCAAACTTTGCCGTTCGCTGCTGAACAAACGCCAGATATTCAATTCTCTGCAGCCCGGACAGCTCACTGAGCACCACGGACTGTTTTTCATAATTAAACGTGCCCTGTTTCAGAAACATCATGTTCTCCACCTGCAAAAAAGCCCCGGATAACCGGGGCAAATGATGAGTATCGTCCTGTTAACCTGCAGCGCTGACAGTCACCGCAGCCACAGCCACAAAATTCCCGTCAGCGGTCATGCCCACAATGCTGACACTGCCCTGCTTCACGCCTTTCACCGTGGCCACAAGCCCGTTCAGGGTCACCGTGGCAGTCTGTGGATCTGACGAATGCACACTGATCGCTTTGTCACTGGCTCCGTCAGGTTTTACTGTAAAGGTCAGCGTGGTGGTTGCTCCCACTTTTACACTGGCAGATGCCGGTGCCACCGTCAGCCCGGTAACGCTCACTGTTTCAGTGCCTTCCTCTGCCAGATACGGACGCCCCACACCGCTGATTTTCACAGTGCGGGTCATCACGTCTTTTGAGGCAATGGTTTTACCCAGTGAACTCAGCCAGCCACGGAAAACATCAACAGTACCGTTGGGATATTTGATACGAAACGCGCAGACTTCACCGGAGTCGAACAACTGAACCAGTTTTTTCTGCCCGCTGTCACCCGGACGCCAGGCCAGCGTCGCCGAAGTATCACCGACTGATTTCTGCCCCTGGGTTGTCGTTTTCCAGTCTGCATCTTCATCATCGAGATAAGTATCATCTTCTGCATCAGCGGTCATTTCGCCAGGTTGCAGATCCTTCACCATCGCAAGACGCAGCCAGTCAGTGTCCGACAAAGGGTTCGCAAATGCGTCGCCGTTGCCGGTATACATCCAGAACGTCGTCCCCGCACCTTTCGTCTTTGCCAGTGGATTTGGTGTGGTCATTGCCACCTCCTTAATTCGTGTACGTGATCTGGTACGTGATTTCCGCCATCGCCCAGGTGGCCATCTCATTATCACGTTGATAGTTAAAACCGAGTGGGATCAGGGTGTCGATGAGTCCGGAAAGTGCCGGTACATCATTCAGGGCCGGGAAAATGGTGCTCTCCATCCACATATCCAGCTCTGAATCCGGTGCCTGTGCCCGGATGAAGACAGCAATATGCAGAACAGCCTGCCAGTCATCTTCATCCGTCATTTTTCCGGTGTACTGAGCATCACTCAGCCACACCGCCACGGCAGGCAGTTCCTGCGCATCAACAAATGCCGGAAGCCCGTCAAAAAACGTGGCGCTGTCTCCACACTGTTCCCGAAGGCGTGCCAGTACGACCTGGCGGATTTGTGTATGTCGGTTCATCGGGTCAGCCATAACCTCAGTTGTTGTTTCAGTGCATACCCCAGCTGTTTCGGCATTTCCGCAGCAATGATGCGGTCGCGGGCATCTTCAAATGCCTGTGTCAGCGGTCCGGACAGCGGGATTTTCACCACATCAATGGGGTAACGATTTTTGCCATCAATACGCCGCATCACATGCCAGCGACCATTCGCCAGTTGCTGAATAAACGCATCCCGGAAAAGATATTTACCCACCTTCAGCACACTGCCACGGTACTGCAGTTTTCCACCACGCCGGGCCAGTCTAACCCGGGCTGTCCCCAGCTTAATGGCGGGCAGATTGCCCCGGTTAACGCGGATCCTGGCCGTCATTTTTCCTGACGGACTGGCTTTAAACACCCGGACACGCTGACGTACCAGTTTCAGGGGGATCCCTTTCACCTGGTTATCTCCCGCAACGGTATTCCCGGCAACCTGCCGGGTGGCAACCGAGACCGCTTTCTGTGCCACACGGTTTATCGCCCATGCGCTGGCCTGTGGTACCATACGGGTATCAAGGCTGTTCAGATTGCGGATGGCATTCTCAAGCCCCTTCATCCCACACCTCTTTACTCAATAAAGATCATTGGCTTACCGTTAAAGCGTTCATGCCGTGTGACCGTCCATTGTTGTCCGTCATAAACAACGCGATCCCCGCGCCGTGGGCGATATCCCGAAGAAAACACCACCAGAGAGACCGCAGGTCCGGACAGAGCATTCAGCTCTGCCAGTGTTTCTCCCAGGATCACAGTCATATCGACATCATTAATCGAGGCTGTCTTTCCCATCTTTCTGACCGTGATAGCATCCATACGCGCTGCCAGCCGGGAAAAGGGATCAGACATTGAGTTTTACCGGCACTTCTTCTGCACTGGTTCCAGCATCTGCCCAGACAACCCCGACCAGCGGATCAGAGCCGCTGTTAGTCAGCTGAACTTTTCCGGACTTCAGATAAACCTTCTTACCCGTTTTCATGTCATCCGTTTTCAGCTTAGGCAGCATAAACACACCTTCGGTCAGGCCGTCGCCTGTTTCACCCTGTGGAATATCGGTCAGCGCCACCGCAAAAACATCGCCCACCTGCACCAGATCTCCGCTGCTGATGGCTGCACTGGCAACAATCGCCACCGTTTTTCCTTCTTCTACAAAATTCTTTGCCATAACTGTCTCCGCACAGCCCCGTTCAGGGGCTGATTTCAGGTACAAAAAAAGCCCTTACGGGCCATCAGAGTTGTTGTCTGCGACGTTTACGCCGTACATTTCACCAGACCGCGGTGATCAACTGGCGCGACACCGGCGTCAATACGCACTTTCGTTGTCACGCCATCCACACTGAAGCCCTCCATCTGATCAATATATGGCGTATCCACACCGTTGAGATAAGCCACTTCAATCGTATCGGAGCCTTTGGACGCAGCCAGGTAGAAAGTGGTCTGGCTGTTATCATCAAGACGAGGCTCTGCAATAACGGTCGCAAAATCTTTCACCGGGTTAATAATACCGGCGTTAATGTCAGCCCCCTTGACACTTGAGGAGCGAATGACCTGGTTAGCAACAGACTCCATCGCCGTCGGTACCAGTACGAACGCAGGACGAATATTCAGATGACGCTCCCCCTCTTTCTGAACACGCATCAACTGGCGGGCTTTATCCAGCGATGCCACGTCCATTGCAGCGCTCTCCAGTACGTTTGCATGTTTCGCTTTATCGAACAGACTTACATTATCTGTGGATATTTTCGGGTTAGACGTCAGAATGGCATAAACCAGATCGGCAATAGTGGATTTCGCCGCACGACCCAGTTTCATCGGGACATCGGTCAGCATATTCAGATCATCATTGATAATGGCCTGACGGGTGATACTGAACAGCTCGCCATAGGTCGCCAGTGCAATAGTGGCCTGTTTATCTCCGGTGGTGACGTATTTATATTCCGCCCCTTCACGCACCTGACGCAGAGCACTGAAGCCCCCCATACCCACACGATGGGCAATTTTAAAATCAGACAACTGACCTTTCCGCGTCCACTGTTCATAGGTTTCAGGGGCATCTTCCCAGCCCTGTAGAATGGCTTTGTTCGCAACATCCAGCAGAATATTACCGAAGTCAGACGTACTGTGTGTGAACGCCGCACCGACCATCTGCATCGGGTTATAACTGGAAACCCCAATCCCCCGTTCAGTCAGTGACATACGAGCATATTCACGCAGGGTCATCCCGTTGTAGACATTATCACGTTCGGTTTTTTCAAATCCGGCACGCGCCATCAGCGCCTGGCGGATCCCGTCCCCCACAAAATTACCGTTACCGGCATAAATATGAGCCGGGGTATTTTTATTGGATGGCGTGGACTCGCGCCCCATCTCGTTCAACAGCTTTTCGCGGGCCTGCTCCAGCGAACATTCAGGATCGGCAAGACACTGAGCCTGCAGCGTCTGATAACGCCCGCCAAACATGGCAAACAAATCATTAATACCGTTTACACGCGCTTTTTGCTCTGCCAGTACCTGCGCACGGATACTGTTTTCATCCACCACGGGTGCTGCTGCCTGCACTGGCGTCCGGGAGGCTACAGGTTCATTATCCTGTACGCGTGGAGCACTGTTGCGTGGCGGAGTAATCATGTTTCGAATGGATTCCGGCATCTTTTTAAATTCCTCTGTACGTTTTGACTGAATACATGCCATTGCCTTAACGGCTGGCGTTACCTGATCAGCAAATCCATGTGCCAGACATTCGGCACCGGACATCCAGGTCTCATCCGCCAGCATGGCAGCAATTTCATCGGTGGTTTTCCCGGTTTTCTGTGCATAAGCGGGTAACAGAACCGCCTCAACCTTATCGAGCAGGTCGGCATAGGTGCGCATGTCTTCCGCATCACCGCCCGTAAAGCCAAATGGTTTATGAATCATCATGAAGGTGTTTTCCGGCATAATGACCGGGTTTCCCACCATCGCAATGACCGACGCCATTGACGCCGCCACACCGTCGACATAAACGGTAATGGACGCACCATGTGTTTTCAGCGCATTAAAAATGGCGATGCCTTCAAAGACATCGCCACCCGGTGAATTAATATGGAGATTAATGTGGGTGATATCGCCCAGTGCATTCAGATCACTGATAAACTGCTTCGCTGTAACACCCCAGAAACCAATCTCGTCATAAATATAAATATCCGCGTCACTCTGGTGACCAGCCTGCATCCTGAACCAGGAATTATTCTTCGGACTGGTCGTCGGTGTGCTGCGGCTCCTGTCGTTTCGTTGCGGCACTGCTGCCTCCTTTATCACTGGCCGGATCAGTATCAAATACCAGATCCAGCTTGCGGTTTTCATCAATTTCGGCCTTGCGCCGACGTTTGACATCATCCGGATTACGACCACCAGCACGTACCCAGTCTGATTCTGTCGCCGCTCCACCACGAATCTGGATTTTCCAGGCCTCAGCCTCCTTAACAGGGTCAATCCACGGCATCACTGGTCCGGAATACACCGCGGTATACAGTGAAGAACGGTCAAGATCGCGGGGTAGCCTGATAACACCGGATGCCACAGCCTGTTTCAGCCAGGCACGATACATCGGGCGGGTGACGGCACCAATAAACCAGTCCTGCAGGATCAGGTAGCCATCAGTAGACTCAACCAGTTCCTGACGCTGGGCGCTGTAAGTGCCGTTATAGTTGCGTGCCGTACTGGAAAAACTCAGACGACTGCCCGCCGCCACGGCACGCAACTGACCATTACGAAAAGTTTCAAGGTTAGGATTGGGACGATCCGACTTCACCATTCCGATTTCTTCGCCGGGTTTCAGATCGTCGTAAATAATGCCTGGCTGAATGGTAAGCTCGCGTTCATTCTCCTTGCTGCCATTACCATCCGGTTCATAGCTCTGCCCGTCGCCTTTGCGGATGTACATCCCCAGAGCAGCGGCGATCCTTGCTGCAGTCAGCTCAGAATCTTCATACTCTTTCAGGGCACTGAGGCGGATCAGCACACCGGACAACAAAGACGTCCCGCGCATCTGGTGCAGACGGCGAACAAATTTAAGATGCAGCATTCGCTCTGCATCCACTTCTTTGGTTTCCATCTGCCGCCCGGATACGGGACGGCTTTTATACACCAGATATTTTTCGGGACGCCCCCAGTCATCAACAAACACGCCCTGATTCAGCCTGTTGCTCTCATCACTGGTCATGGGAATAAAGTCCGGCTCGAGCGCCTCCAGCCAGAAATGAACACCGGCAGAAGGCGTCAGGCTGTTTATGCGCCCGGAAACCATCTGGGCAAACACCTCACCATCGCGCAGCCAGGTACGCAGCATCAGACGTTCCAGCATCGGACGGGTAAACTGCCCGGTGACTTCCGGACTGACAGACCATTCACTCCATCGGGTGCGTATCTCCGCTGCCAGATCACGGGCAATGGCCCCATTGCGTAATACCGGATGTGGCTCGACAATAATCCCGTTTTTCCCCACCACCCGTTCTTCCAGCTTGTCAAATACACCAATAACCAGATCGTGGTTGTTATCAAGGTAACGGGCCTGCTCACGTAACGACACGGCCCCGTACTGGCTTAACTGGTCGGCAGTTCGGTTTTCCCGCCGGGCTTTGTGTGTCCGCGTCGTTTTTACGGCCTCATAAGCCTGGATCACCGCACGGGAACGCAGCCTTGCCGCTTTCCATCCTGGTGAAAAAACGCCAATCACATCATCAAGAATTGCCATCAGAACCTCGCCAGCCGGTACCCGGGATGCCCCCGTCGTCGTGTAATCAGAGCCGCAAGGCGGCGCTCCCACTCCTGCCGTCCCTGCCGGATCTCAGATAAGTTTTCCATGGTCATCTGCTGACCATTAAAGGTGACGGATTTTCCGTCCAGCACCGCCATTTCAGCTTCCGTATAACGCTGAATCATGGCTTCGATATCATTCTGGTTCATAACCATCCTCCGGAAGTCAGCCAGGGGTTAATATCGTCAGTTACTGTTTTCTTCCGTTTTTGTTTTTTAACAGGCGTGGATACCGGTTCCGGTGAGGGTGACGGTTCAGTACTGTCCGGGACACACTCCAGCCAGGTTTCCCGGCTCGCCCACTCCGGTGCATCCGGCCAGCGGATCTTTTCGTATCCATGCAGAATGACCAGAGCCTCGGCATACACCATCAGGTCAAAAGCTTCGTTGGCACCGCGACCCGGCTTACTCCATTTCCCGTCACTACTCCGCTCTTCATACGTCAGTTCGTCGTAAAACCAGCTCCCCAGCCAGTCAGGGAAATGCACATAGCCGGGACCTGGAGAGTCACGCCATAACGCGTTATTCACCCGGTCTTTCAGGGCATCCGTCTGAAGAAGCCAGAGCGGCACATCACCTGCGGCCTGCGCCCGTCGGCCCGTTCGTCCGGTGTTATCAGGGAATGTACGGGTGATCAGTTTTGCGCGCCGGATGCTGTCGCCCTTAAACAGGTAAATACGTTTACCAAGGCCATCACGACGGCAACGACGCCAGAATTTATAGGCATTATCAGTGACCCCGTCTTCACCGCCGGAGTCCACCGCCATTGCCATCAGTCGCATTTGTTGAGAAGGATCGGAGGCCAGCGGCCAGCTTTTATGAAAAACATCCGTCAGCAGGACATCCCAGTCTTCCGGATAGCTGGCCGGATCAATTCGCTGGCTCTCCCCGTCGCTGTCACCGCGCAATGACTGCGTGATGTTGTAACGATCAATAATCCAGCGTTCGCCACGGCTGCCATAGCCCGTTACCTGAACCACAAAACGGCGATGACGTCCCGCCTGCACATCCACTGTCGCCACCAGGAAATTAACGCCATCTGGCACACTGCGGGAAGGAACTGGCTCTGCCCGCTGCTCAAGCAGTTCACTTTTTCGTTGCTCCATGCTGGCACGGGGAAGATAAGGTAATCCCCAGTCGGTATTGATAACCGTCTTGAGTGTTTCTTCACTTCCGGTTGTCTCGTATTCCTGTTCTGCAGTAAGCAGTTTGTAAACGAGTTGCGAGAGTGTCTGGTAAGCAGCTGCCGGACCCTCCATCCAGAATGACGCAATACGTGAGCGTCGGGGATCACCATAACGACTGCCATCCGCATTGATGGATTCACCATCCCGCAACCAGACCCCACGTCCGTTCAGCTCACGTTTTTGTTCAGGCATAATCCGTCCTGAACAGGAAGGACACTGAATATAAGCCGCCTCACTTGCCAGCACGGGATCGGCAATATCACGGAAACCAGCAACCACATCGCCGCAGGGCTGAAAATACTCACCACAGTGTGGACAGGGCCAGTACCAGCGACGGCGATCGCCACGGTTATAGAGCGACAGTATCCCCGTGGTTGGTGGAGCCTCATGCGGTGAAGTCCGTCGCCATTTCACATCCTTCACATCCCTGCCGGGGGAACTCTCCACCAGCGTCATACCACTGGACATAAATGTGGTGGTACGTTTTGAGGCAAGAGAGAAGGCATCCCCCTCGCCATCAATATCTTCCGGAAAACGGTCATAATCCGTCAGCGCCACGCATTTATAATCTGATGAGGACATGATATTGACTGACGGCCAGCCGATTTTCAGGTAGTTGCCAGCAAGGAATGTTCTGTCATAAACGTTGTTGTCATTTTTGTTCGGACTCAGGCGACTGACCACTTCCGGGCTGACGCGAAACGTTCTGGCAAGTCGTTTTTTGGAGTGTTCGCGGGCTTTTTCCTCCGTCATCTGAATGATCAGCATATCCGCAGGATCGCAAATCACGTTGTAAATCACCCAGCCGTCAATCAGGCCGATAGTCTTGCCAGTTCGTGCCGGGCCAACAAATATCACTGCGTCGTATTCACGCGAGGCCAGGCAGTTCATCGGCTCAATAACATACGGTGCCACCAGCGGATCCCACGGGACTGAGTTCCCGGCCCCCATGGGCACCCGCATATACTGAGCAACGGCATCAGCAACCCGCATTCGTCTCGGTGCGCGAAGGATATAACCTGAATCGGTTCGTGCTGCCTTTGCGGTTTCCTGATTCAGCATTACTCCTCCTGCTGTAATTCCTCCTCATCATCCGCACCTGCTTCTGTCACCCGCAGGGCTATCTGATCGCGCAGATCATCAATAATGGACTGAACACGGCTCACAGCGGCAGGCTGCAGACCGCAGTCGCGTTCCAGAATATCCGGTAATGTCTCCAGCACCTGCACGACCGCTTTTGCCCAGATGGCAAACTCCCGTCTGACATCACTGGCCGGAATGAGTTGTGCTGTTTCCTGTTCGAACTTAAGACGCTCACGTTCAGACTGATACCAGGCTTTGCGCTCATGCGCGTCCATTTCGCCTTCAGCAACCGGCGGTGGTAATGCCAGAAATGCCGACACAATATCAACCACCCGATAAAGCTTAAGGTTGCTTTCATGCCCCCCTGCAACGGGTAGATTTTGCAGCCTTGCCGCAGCAGTCTGGCGATGTACACCTGACAGTGCTGCCAGTTGACTGATATTCAGCGTCAGATTTTTTAACTCTCGATCCATACCCGCTCCGGAATGTTTTAAACATGCATCTTGCGAACAACTTTAGATAAATGGTGTTAGTGATGAACAAAAAACAATCAAAATCGACACCGGAAAAATAAAATCTCTTGAATATCAATTCACTACAGTTGTGGTGATGACGAATGAAATTTCAAAAACTAGCCTTTTTCCGCGACGCTCCCGCCCCGTGGCAGGCCACCCCACCGGGAGGACCCGTCAGCCTGACAGCCATGACGAACGTCTGATACAGCCCTTGCATGAATGGCATCGGGATAATCCAGAAAGGAATAGCATCGACCCACAAGAATCTGTGTGAGTGTCCTGTTTCTTCCACCCCCGCACAGGACTGGCGAGCATGAGGGACAAACCCGCGAATCATTAGTGCGGTAAAAACCCGGTGTGCATCGTTTTTGATTATTCCCGCACACTCGCGCAGAAGGAGTTCCCCGTCGGGCTACGGTCATGGTTAATGCGGGAATACAGCGACGATACAGCGCATGATGTGTCAGGCTTGAATACCTTTATCCGTTAAAAGGGATATCAGTTAAGTTATCCCGTGTAGGGTATAAGCCATTATCAAAGCCACTCTGTAGGGAGTGGCTTTTGTAATGGCAATAAAAAAGCCCCGCGAATGCGAGGCTAAATCCAGGTATTTTTAATGACTGGCTCTTATCTCAACGCAGCCCCTTACCGCGCGCCAGATGCTCAATATCAAGCATCAGCAATGAGATATTTAACCATGATTCACTCCAGAAGTGAGCACCACCCTGTCTACAGAGCCAGATGTGAAGGATGATGAGTAAAATTATCGCTATCATCGAAGGCATTGCGTCCTGATGTATTCCTGAAGCGTTCTCAGTGCTGTTTGGTCGCTAATGATTCCGTCTCGGATATCGAGAACGTTTCGTCCAGCAACTGGAGAGAGTTCGACGGTGGCATCATTGCCCATGCCGGAGGCGCTGGAGGTTTCGGCTGAGGATGGCACAGGACATTTGCCTTTGACGAGCACCCGACCACCATTATCAAGCTTGCGCCGAAGAGCATCATTTTCAGCTTTCGCATCAGCTAACTCCTTCGTGTATTTAGCATCGAGTGCATCAGCATCACGCTGGCGCTGCTGCATTTCAGTAATGGTGGCGGTCGCCAGGTTCAGCTCACTGGCTTTTTTATCACGCTGTTCTTTGTAGGCGATGGCGTTATCACGGTAATGATTGACCGCCCACGACAGGCAGACGATGATGCAGATAATCAGAGCATAAATAATCGCGGCGACTCTGCTCACTGATCTATCCCCCAACAGGCTAATGCGCTTTCCTGGTCACGACGAATAACCTGTCCATAGCAGTTATTTGAACGTATGTGGCAATCGCGCCCACCATCTTTTATCCACCAGCGAATCGCCTCGCATGCGCCCTTACGATCACCGGCATTCAGCCGCTTATAAAACGTCGACGGGAAACACTTACCGGGGCCAATGTTATAGGGACAAAATGACGCGATACCCGCTTTCTGTGGTTCGGTCAGTGGTACTTTAATATTGCGATCCACCCATGCCAGCGCCTTATCACGTTCAATGGCGTTAACCTGGTCGCATTTTTCCTTCGTCAGTTTCATGCCCAGAATAACAGGTTTACCATCAACCCTTGTTGCCCCCCGACAGATGGTCCATATTCCGGAGCCATCACGGTATGCCGTTGTGTGGTTACCTTCTTTTTCGTCCAGAAACTGGTCAAGTATTTGAGGAGCAGACGCGCCTGCAGCAATCAGCGCCAGAACGGCTGCTGACAGGCCGTATTTGATATTAGCATTCATGGATATTTATCAGGATTTATCAGTTTCTAATCTCTAGATATGTTAAGCACTCAGCCCGTCAGTGGTGGATACTGGCGTATGTAATAAAGGGGGGATGGCTGATTACCTCTGATAAGGGAATGTAACTATGAACGGTATAGATCCATTCAAACCAATCAGTAAGCAACTTGATGTGGTATTACCACAACTGATAAAACACGACGACCTTCTGGATAAAGTGTTGCCTTTTTATATTGCTGTTACCGCAAAATTATCAGGTAAAACTCGAGAAGAGGTTCTCAAATATAACATGCTGGCTTTAGAAACAATTTTTGGCTCAGAAAAAGCGGGAAAATCACCCAAAGAGTTGGCAGAATCTCAATTTGCTTATATGACAAATATAAGAGTATCCGAAATCTTTGATAAGCTACCAGACATTGAATAATTTCTAAGCGGCAGTAATGCCGCTTTATATTTTTTCAGCCAAATCTCTCAAGAACTGTTTGGCATGTTTTACCGCAGTAACTTCATAATAATCCAAACCAGCTCCTTCAAGTCGCTCAAGGTTGATGTTCAGATCAAAAATTTCACCGGCAAAACGTTCTTTGTCCTGTAACGTTAAGATTACCGTAACTTTATTCTCAAAATTGCGGGTCCCTTTCACAATCAGTTCATAGTTTTTAGTCATTGTCTTACTCTCCTCTCGCAGCCTTACGCCTGTCTTCTTTAATCTTGAAATAAAGGTTTGTCAGGTACGTCAGCAGGCCAAATACCAGACTACCCAGCACACCGATTGCAGCCCACTGTGACGGAGTTACTCTATCGAGTAACTGTAAAAACCAGTAGCCAGCACTGCCTGCAGAGGTGCCATAGGCGACACCTGTTGTTAACTTATCCATTGATTTCATATCCTCACCCCGATGTACACGGATGGTGCAATATGTTTGAAAAGATCGGAGTCTACGGGTTAGTTTTTACAGCAAACGTTGTTCTCAACGACGCTCAAAAAACAGAAAATTAAAATAATGTGGTTAAATATTTTAAAAGAAAAACCATCTATTAAATAATAATGCGGGATATATTTTTCTATTTAGTGTAATGTATACGGCCATTTATACAGGAAAAGCCTATGTCAGAACGTAAAGACTCAAAATCACGCCGTAATTATCTCGTAAAATGTTCCTGCCCAAACTGTACCCAAGAATCAGAACACAGTTTTTCTAGAGTACAAAAAGGTGCCCTTTTGATCTGCCCTCATTGCAACAAAGTATTCCAAACAAATCTTAAAGCTGTTGCCTGAGTGTTTTGATTACTTACAAAGAGTTTTTATATTTTAATAATATATTTAAATCAGATAATAAAAAACCCGCCTGCGCGGGTTTGAGATTGTGGTGCTTTTTGTGGTAGTTACCCACTTACGCACTTTGTATTGCTATGCCAGCAGTTAGCTTCTACTGTAAAACTATTCATGCAGCAAACCTGCACTTCACCACAAAATGGGATTCAATACCCACAACTCTATCTGCATCTCTACTCAGGCATCAGCCTTCTTCGTTATCGTATACAGACAAGCTATGAATTTTAATCAGTAATAATGACATTTGCTGCTGCAGGACCTTTAGCACCACTCTCTACAGAGAAGGTAACCTTTTGGCCTTCAAATAAGGTTCGATAATTATCATTCTGAATTGCAGAAAAATGCACAAACACATCTTTACTACCATCAACAGGAGAAATAAAGCCAAAACCTTTATCAGCGTTAAACCATTTTACTAAACCAGTCATTTTATTTGACATTCTACATTCCTTAACTTGAGCCTTTCGGCATAAATGATTTGTATAACAGAAACGACTTCGTACTTAATTGGAGAGACTCAAAGAAGGAATAAGTGAATAACACCTGAAATGAGAACTGCTTTAGTAAACTACTTCGTATATCGTCTGTTCTTCAAACCGACGCAGCCATTAACGCATAGTTGTACACTTGGAAGCAATGTTTATTTTAGACATCCAGCCACCTCCCCATTTAAAACACAAAAACCCGCTCATTAGCGGGTTTTCTACTTTTTCTCAACACCGGACATACAAAGCCCATCGTTGAGAAAATCCTATCCATATTTTTTGAAAAATGCAAGCATCATGTCGATATCTTCGGCGAAAATTATTTATCTTGTCACTTTTCTCAACTGTGCTTCTGCATATGCTTCTTCCTGCCAGCACTTTGTAACCAGTTTATGAATAACATCAGCATACCCCTTGTACCACTGATAATCCGTCAGGTCCGGTACCAGTTTCTGGACATGATGCCGCGCCAGTGTGGTTGGTAAACGGCTAAACCGGTTTCCATTGCAACGCCCACAAATCTTATAAACAGGCGTGCCATGAAGCCGGGTCCTTTTTTCATCCAGGACAATACCTTTACCCTTACACCCTCTGCACGCTGTGCTGACTTCTCCCTTACCATGACAATGCTGACATAGTTCCTTCACCCACTCTTCCTTGATAACGGATTCCCCGCTTCTGGAATGTTTCACCACTTCGCGCAATACATTATGAAATCCCGTACCAGCACAATGCTCACAGCGAGCCTTACTTGCCGCAGACCTGGAATAATCAGCAAAGGCAAAATTCACGAGGTAAGGAATAATCTGTAACCGTGTTTCTGCACTCAATTTATTCAATGTCGGGTTATCCAGTGCCATCGCGTAATTGAGCAGACCTTCAATCGCAAACTGAGGGTCCTGAACACCAACTTTTGCCAGGAATAAGGCAAACCCAAGCGGTGCTTTCGACTGCACCATCCCCTGCGCAGCCATCACATCCGTAATTGATAAACCACCTGAGTCTGTCGCCGGTGCGTCATCGCTCAATTTTGGAGATTTTGGGGAGTAATATTTTGGTAAGGCCTCAAGATTCATTCTCGCTCTCCATTTACACCAGCACGCCAATTGGCAGCAAAAAACAATAAAACGGCATCAACCGATCGTTATCTCTGGCTTCATACAATTGTCTCTGCCAGTGTTTTGGCGTAATTCTTCAGTATCCGGTAATCGGTCAAAACAGAACCGGGAAACGATATAAGCGCAGGCGCACCCAGCGGTAGCGAAGGAGTTCTGCCATATATGACTCACACATCATTCATCCCCCAGTTCGGTGATGATCAGTTCCAGCTTTCCACCCTTGGTAACGGGCATTTTCACAACGCGATAATCAACGACCTGAGCATCATCCAGCCAGAAACCTGCTTTGGTGAGTGCGTCAAAAGCTGCTTTTTGCAGATTATCCAGGTCACGGCGACGGCGATCCGGCATGTGGCACTCAATACGGATTTTCACTGGCATAGCCAGACCGATATCCAGCATGGAGCCTTTGATGATTCGGGCGACGTTATCGCGGTATACCTGCCCCTCTGCGCTGATGTGCGTGCGCCCGCGATTATGGCGGTAGTAGCGGTTATTGCTCGGCGGCCAGGGTAGTGTGATGTGGTAAGTATTCACGCCTTGATTACCCCCTCTTTCAGCCAGATAACCTGTGTTCTCGCCATACCTTCCAGCGCGCATTCTTTTGCATATGCAGCATCGACAAAATGTGTGCGGCGGTCGATTTCGTCGTGGCAGGCAGAACATGCAATGGTGGCAATCAGGTCTGGCGGTTTGGTACCGGTGCCGCACAATCCAGTCAGCCGGATATGTGCCAGTACAGACGTTTCAGGGTTGCCATTACATACGCCAGGGATTCTTACCTGGCATTCCCGACTACGCGCTGCTTTTCTCAAATCAGCCATGATTCCTCCTTGCTGCCAGTCGCAACCATTTTTTATCAACCAGGCTGGCGGTATATCCGAGCAGTGTTGGTATTTCGGAAGGCTTCAGCTCCGGTTTACGCTTACGACGATTTGGTACTCTGTAGATGTGTCCGTTCATGACACGAATAAGCGGTGTAGCCATTACGCCTCCTGCTTGTCACGGAGCTGCTGGAACTCGCAGCTCTGCGGAATAGTCAGATGGCAGCCAATATTCACCGCCCAGGCTTCGACCTTACACAGGAAGACATACATCTCTCCGGTATCAAGATCGGAGGTATGGCGTAACGACTGGATAGTGGTGATATCACCGGTTACGACATCAACCAGGTCTTTGGTTTCATAACCGAGATATGTGTGTTTGAGAGCATCTTTTACCCAAGCTGGAGTGGCGAACGTTTTACCCCTGCTGATGAGGTATTCACTGATTTCGCTGTACCACATGTGGCTGAGTGCATTCTGGGAAAGACTGCGTTTCTCACGCCACGGTTTAAGCACCATGCGAAAGCATTTGCCCTCCTCCAGATAAGGCTGGATCTGCCGACCGATAGCGGTGAAGTTACCGCGATGTAATTTTATGCCGTCTTGTGGGAGGTTCACGCTTCACCTCCGCAGAGGCCAAACGCTGGATGCAAAAAATCGCAGGTGCATTTCTGCATCTGTGAATGGAGAAGATAGGTTGGATTGTATGTGCGCATAAACGTCCCCGTTTAGCGCAGAAGTCACCGGAGTTGTTCAGGCTCCAATGGCATGATTATGGCTGGTTGATTATTGGAAATCAAATGTGCTGAAAATTAGTCTGCCAAGTCTTCCTCAGTCGCAACTGGGTAATTCCAAATATCAAAAAAAGCTATAGCCTCCTGCCATTTGCCCCATAAGTTATCAAGTACTTGTGTAGGTTCCGTCCTTTTAAAAACAGAATCAGCCGCATCACCGTTATGAACTTCCTCGTACAGTTCCATTATTAGCAGATTAACAAAGTACTGTTTCAACATTAATGCCTGATTACCTTCTTTCTGCTGGCTATCCTGCTTGATGATCTCCATCGCCCGTACTAGGCACCTGATGATATCCGCTGCATCATTAACGCTCCATTCAGATCCGCGCTTATCTTTAGCTGATGAATTGGCTCTCTCAGCGCAAGCCTTTAAAGACTCATAAAGGTAAACTCTATTTTGTAGCTGCAGCGCTTTTTTTGACGTGTACCAACTTGCAAGCGCCGACCCCGCTGCGGCTAATGTGCCAAACGCAGAAATGCCTGCTGCTATTGCACTTAAGTCGGCACTGTCAAAGTTCCACATCATCGTTACACCTTATATAAACACCCCTCAGTAATATCCAATAAGGTATGTGAACAATCAATATAACTTATATCCGTATCGGCACATAGCGATTTTAATGCTACTGATAATGGTATCTTTTAGATTATATCGTCCAGTTCCAGTACCCGTATTTTATGAAATGGACTCGCACATTACCAAAAAAATGCCAGCACTTCCGTCATCGCAGAATGCTGGCAGTATTTCTAACTAGTGACTTTATTGCAACAGATTCTGACGGAAATATGGTAACACACGACTCCACTTATCATCCTGCCACGGTTGGAATTTTACATGCGCCGTTTCTCTGGCAAGGATTTCTCGCGCCCTGTTGAGTATCCGAGGATATTCTTGTTCGATTGAAGTGAATCTACCTGCTTCGCGATGCTCTGCGACCTGAAGAAGGGGCGTAACGTTCTGGCAGGCGGTTAACATCGTATCACTTGCTCGCCATAACCAGGCGAGTGTGCAAAGTTCGTTATCAGTGAATTGTTTTGTGATTGGGGATTGTTGAACTTCTCGATCGAGAATATCCAGAACCCAGCGGCGGAATTCTTTGGCCACAGGAGTACGAGCAAACATGGCGATCAAATGGGCTCCGCGAAGGCTAAATACTCGAGACTCCTGCATTCCACGAGGGGTGGTCACTTTGACCACCCTTGTCATCATATCTGTGAATTCATCTGAGTGCCGAGAGTAAATGCGCTGAACTGCTTTATCGTCCGCATATTCCAGTGCTAAACCAACTTCAGTGGCAGTAAGCCAAATTCTGTTATTGTGGCAAATCGGGGTAAACGTCGTTTTGTGGAATGCTAATTGAGTAGTCATAGTATCACCTCATCAGGTTAACCATCACCACCAACGACGCCAATCGACTGGTGGTGAACTGTGTAAGGTTGGCGTAACCGGCTACTCAAACCCGGCGCTTCCGAAGAAGCCCTCACACAGCCCACCATAATTTGGGCATAGCCGTGCTTAGCGCACAAAAAAACCGCTTAACGCGGTATGCGTTGAGTAGTATCCCGGGACGCCAATCCCGTGTGCCGATTTTGCGGCAACGCACAGAATATAGCGCCGGATAAATCATGTCGTCAACCCCAGTAAATGGACACCATGATGATCACAGCCATAGTTGCTACAACAGTTACAACTACCTCAGGCCAAAACATAACGATTTCCATATCACCTTTAGCCGCCAGACGAATAGAGACTCCCAATTCTGGCTGTCGAAGTAAAACACCGAATGTAAAAAATCGTAGGTGCATTTCTGCATCTGTGAATGGAGATGAGAGTTTGGATTGTGTGTGCGCATAAACGTCCCCGTTTAGCGCAGAAGTCACCGGAGTTTTTTAGGCTCCGATGACAATATTATGGCTTTTTTATTTCTAAATTCAAAACTTGAAAATATTAAGATTCGCTTTTAAATCAACCCTAAACAACTGAAGATAACATCTGATAGTCAGCTAATTGCAAAGATATTAAAAATAACTTTAGGGAGTGCGAAAGATGAAATAAAAAGCACAACCATAAAAATGGCATGCTTAATAAATGATGAGCTTGTAAAAAAAGCTCCTCCCTTGCTAATTCCTGCCATAAAAACAAAGATAAAGCTAATTAAGCACGACCATATCACTAACAAAACTGAGATTGACATGCTTAAAGACATATCGCGAGAAAATACGTTTACTGAAATAGAAATGAAAGTAAAGAAAGAAGCAAATAAAGCAATGACACCCAGCATTGAGTTCCTTGCTGTAATTACTTCCGATTCAAAGCTTTTAACTTTCTCATGTATATCTTTTTCAGCATTTGATAATGTTGCATCAAATTGCTCAATCTTTGCAGTTTGCTGAGATAATGAAGACATTACCTTACCTATTTTTCTTTTAGTATCATTAATATTCTTTTTGCTCTTATTCAACTCTTGCGAAAAATTGGTTAGTTGATCATTGATATTTTTCCAGAGGATGTTATCAATATCACTTTTTGTATATTTTTTTACATTCTCTTTATTAAAAGAAATTGTAGATTCAGAATTATTATTAACAAAGTAATTAGATAAAATGGCATTAGAGACAGTATTATCCATCACCGGCACAGTTGCTTTTGAACTGTATTTTATAGCTTCATGCAACATTTCTTTTTCATTAACAAAAAGAGAGGTTTTTATTAAGTTTTGTGGTGCCGCGTCTTTGATAGATATACTTTCCCGCTCTTTATTTGAAGCTGTTGCAGTTTTATTATCTATCTGCAAATTACTAATTTTTTGTACCCCTCCTGTATACGTAGATGTACTATTCGATACTTGTGAATTAGAATAAAGTGAATGATGCGCAGTTCTTTTTGCCATGTCATCGTTGACTATAGCATTATTATTTGCAATTCTTTTTATATCCTTTTTATTATCATCCTTATTCATTCAGCCACCTCACATTACTGAATTTCATTCACTTTACTTAAAAAGGCTTTTTTTGTTTTTTCTGCGGTATATTTATCTTTAAATATAAAACTCTCGATTGTATTCACATCGATCTGTTTCACTAGCATTGGTTGTTCTCTGACAAGATCATATCCTGACATAATCGACAAATGACAATTAAATATGGACTGCTCAAACTCGAATTTTTTATTATACATTAAATTAATATCTTCAATTATTTCGCTATCATTCTGCATGTTGTTACTAAGATAGTTTTTAACAATCTCTTTGTTTGGGTTGTTGTTTAATTCCGCCTTAACGGCCACCAAGCCTATTCTGATAATATCCTTATTGAGTTCTTTATGGATATCAACCACACTATCGAAAACTTCTTGAAACAAATGTAAGTCTACCTCTTGCTCAGAATCCATACGTTCAAAAAACAAATCACATCTCTGCAGTGAGCATTGAACTCTAAATTTATTATCTATAGAAAACAATTGGAGACGAGGAATCTCTGGTGGGGTATCCATAGGTAAAACGCCCAACATCATATTGTTTGTTAATTCAATACCTGCCTTCTTTTTAAAAGTTTGCCTAATAAAATACGACATTCCATCGAAATCGACAGTCGTTGATGAATCGTAAAAAAATACCATTTGTAACTGTATGATTTTCATCCTATATTCCAGGTTTCAGCAATGTAAATTTGGCGCATTATTCTAGCTTACAACAGCAACATTTTTGAAGGGCTTTGCTAAAACTTTTATTCCCAGTGGCATTAATTTCAACCAATAGAACCTGAACAGAAAAAAACATAAAAATCAATGCATTATTTCGAAATCTTTTTATATAATGCTTTTCCCCCTTTCAGCCCAAACTTAGCTTTGATTTCTGCGATCTTCGCCAGAGCCTGTGCACGATTTAGAGGTCTACCGCCCATGACAGGAAGTTGTTTTACTGGTTCAGGTATAGCCTCACCACGGTTAATTCGTGCGGTCATACAGGACAGTTCATCGGCAGCCTTGCGCCGTAATTCCGCGTCAGTCAACGCATTGGCCCGCATGTTCTGATACAGGTTGGTAACCAGCCAGTAGTGCGCGTTTGATTTCCACGGATAAGACTCTGCATCCGGATACAGCCCACGCTTCCGGCAATACTCGTAAACCATATCAACCAGCTCGCTGGCGTTTGGCAGCCCGGCGGTAACGGATGCTTCTTCCCGGCACCAGGCAACAAACTGCCCGGGTGATGGCAGGAATGGTCGATTCTGCCGACGGGCTACGCGCATTCCTGCGTTAACCTGTTCCATCGTGGTGATCCCGTTTTCCCGGAAAGCCAGAACCCACTGGCGGCGGATTTCGTTCAGTTCGTTCTGGTCACGGTTAGCCAGGCTCGCCGGGAAAGTTGCCAGTAACTGGCTGAACACACCATTGATGATCTGCGCTACCTGCTGTACCTGCGGCTTTTCGTCGTACTGTTCCGGCATGTTGTTGGCGATCCGACGCATCTGCTCACGGTCAAAGTTAACCATCTGTGCGGCGATGTTTTTCATAGCTCCACCCCGTAAATCCAGTCAGTGTTCGTCAGGTCGAGTTTTGGTTTGCCGGCTGTCACGCCAGCCTGTTGCTTGTTTCGGTTGATTTCGAGCTGGGTCCACTTGTCGCGGAGTTTGGCCGGACTCAGCACGTTACCGGACCAGAAGTTGTCCTGGCATGCCCAGCGGAACAGTACACACATGTCGCGGTGGTTACGTCCGTCACGTTCACGCATCAGGCGGATATCGTTAGCCCACCCTGCAAAATTCGGTTTTCTGGCTGATGGCGCGATGGTCTTCACCATGTCAAACATCCACTCTGCGGCGGTCAGGTCTTCTGCTGTCCCCCACTTGCTGCCGCTCTGAATTGCAGCATCTGGTTTCACCACAGGAAGATCGTTTTCTGGTTGGTCAGAGGATTCGCCAGAATTCTCGGACGAAAAAGGTTTTATATTGTCTTTTGTTAGTTTGTCTTTTGTGTTTACCTGATTCGGGTAAACGCCTTTACCTGATTTGGGTAAACTTTTTTTACCTGATTCAGGTAAATTTACCTCTTTCAGGTAAACTTTATTTTTCTTACCTGATTCGGGTAATGTTGACCATTCACTGACCACATTATTAATGCCGGTATTCCGCCCGCTCTGAATAAAAATCCCACGCTTTACCAGAACACTTTTTGCAGCAGAACACTTGTGCGGCAATATCCCGGTTAATTCGGAAAGTTGCTCGTTGCTAACCCAATCCAGTTTTTTATTAAAGCCATATGTTTTGCGCATGACAGCCAGAAAGACCAGAAGCTGGTGCTGTGTTAATCCGGCCAGTATCACAGCTTCCAGCAACTCATTTGCAATGCGCGTATAACCATCATCGAGATCTGCCACGCGCGGCTCCTTTTGTGCCACATCCGGCACTGGAAAATTGAATATCTCAGCAGTGTTTGCCATAATTCCTCCCGCAATGAGTGTGTTACGATTTGCACCTGAAAGTCGGTTCTGTTCGCGCAGACCGGCTTTCGCCATTTCCGAACCTGTCATATTGCCCCCAGCATGTTGGTGACCATCGCCATCAGTGGACCAGCCAGATCTGGGTCCACACGAAACATCGACACAATGCCTTCACTCATCTCCTTCAGTTTCTGGTGGCGTGGTGCGTTGAGAATGACAGCCTGTTTTGCCTCACTGAGTTCCTTTTCCATTTCAGCCAGCCGAGCCATGAAGCTATCCTGCTCAACCAGGTGGCCGCGATATTCCAGCGGTAGTACCGCCAGAATTGCCGGGGTCAGTTCACGCACGTTATTTCGGTATTTTTCAGAATCGAATTTGTTATCGAGGAAGCGGAACAGCTTCTGGCGTGCACGACTGACATTATCAGGGAAATCGATGGTGCCGCCGCCCTGCTCCCGATACTCATTCACAATGAGTGCGGCAACAACATCCTGATTATCTGCAGCCGACCAGGCGCGGACGGCATCACGGATTTTTTCGTGGCCTGGAGCTTGTTTTGTTTGAGAACGATTTATCACCGCAGTCGGGCTAAATCCGCTAGTCTGTTGGTATGTAAGTGGTTGCATAGTCATTGCCTTATCAGTTAACGCCGCAGATTAGGCGGCAGAATTACTCGCGTTAAACAATGGTGCGAGGTCGGGACGAATATCTGCTGGTTTAATCTTTCCACCAGTGGCTGAGACAATTTTCATTACATAGCGGGCATCAATTCCGCCACCGTGTAGCCAACGCCAAACAGTGGGCTGGGCTACACCGCATAGATCTGCCAGTCGTTTTTGACTACCTGTAATACTGATTGCGAGTTGAATGGTTTGATTTGTCATTATCGATTCCTATTGGTATTACAATGAATAAATAATAGCAATGCGTATTAACCATAACAATAGCAAAACGTGTTTTGACCATCAATACGCAAGCGTATAAATTAAAACTTATGAAAAAAGAAACTCTTGCTGATCGCTTAAACCTAGCGATGGAACAATCTGGAATGTCTCAAGGCGCTCTTGCAAAGGCGTCTGGCGTAGCTCAACCCACAATCTGGAGACTGACAAGCGGCAACGCGCGCGGCTCAACAAAAATTGTTGAAATAGCTAATGCATTGGGTGTTCGAACAGAGTGGCTCTCATCAGGCATAGGCCCGATGAGAAATGACGGTCAACAATTAGGGAAGCCTACTGCCAACCATCCCAAATACTTCAAGATTGACGTTCTTGACATAGAAGTAAGCGCTGGTCCTGGTGTCATTAACCGCGAATTCGTAGAAGTTCTACGTTCAGTTGAGTACTCCCAGGACGATGCTCGCCATATGTTCGATGGCAGGAAGGCGGAAAATATCCGCATCATTAACGTGCGCGGTGACAGTATGTCAGGGACGATCGAACCTGGTGACCTGCTGTTCGTTGATATCACAGTTAAATCTTTCGATGGCGATGGTATCTATGCGTTCCTGTACGACGACACAGCCCATGTTAAGCGCCTACAAATGATGAAGGACAAGCTATTGGTTATCTCTGATAACAAGAGCTACTCACCGTGGGACCCGATCGAGAAAGACGAGATGAACCGGGTGTTTATCTTCGGGAAAGTCATTGGAAGCATGCCGCAGACGTATAGGAAGCATGGGTAGTTTTATTGCTAATGTTATGTGTTTGTGAGATAGGCCAAATATAGTTGGCCACGGGACAAATTGTATGAGCGTATATTTATAGGAAAAACGGAAGCCATTACAATGAATGGAAATATACATGCTGATTATTTTAAGTGGTGGTGTGGGACAGTTATAGTTGGTGCGATCCCAATTATAATTAGATTGATTTCATTCATGATTATAAAAAAAGACATTGAGCTTTTTAATATTACTGAGTTAGTATGCTTTGGTTTCGCCATACAAATATCAAGCATTTACTTTGGCATTGGTAAACCGAGTTTCAAAAGTGAAAATAAATTCATAGTAAATACAACCTTCTCCATTATTTTTATAGTGATTTTCTCTACTATATACATAATAAGCATGTTGGCAGAGGAACTTTTGGATTTAACATTCACCAAGATACTAGTAATAATTACATGCTTAATATCGCTATATATTGGACAAAACTCCGTTCAATGTGCTATTATAAATAATGATATTTTAACCAAGGAGTGATTATGTATTATTTAATGATCTTGCTCTTTATAATAACAGTTATCATTCCTGTATATCTTGCATTTCTCTCAAGAAATAACCTCAAAAAATATAAAGACGCACTAGCGTCCATTGAAAACATAAGAAAGAAAAATAGTGAGCATTTTGCCGAGAAAGCAAAAGCACTTAGATATCGATAACAGGTATTACTATGTCGTTAAAAAATATAATTTACATTGATTACGAAAAAGTTTACTCCCTCAGTTCACAGTTATTCGAAGGAGTTGTTCAATCAGCCGTAGAAGAGCAGGCATCAACGCTATCAAACTCTGATGCGGTCGAGGTCAAAACGCAGACAAAATCTAGTAATACTAGTGATACAAATAAGCTATCGACTGTTATAAACCCGCATGACTACCATTACTTGAAATTTGAAAAAGAACTGTTTCATAGAGGACTCATCAAATCAATCTCCTCTGGGGATTTTTATCCAGAGGAGATTGAATCAGGACAATTCGTAAAAATAAAATGTGCTATTGAAATTAATGATTATAAAAAACTAAAAGATACCACTAAAAATTTTACTGACCTTGGATATGCTATTCATTATGTTCACAAACATGATGAATTAGAAAATATTGACATCTTGATTTCTGATAAGACAGCAAAGCCAAATGTAAAAAAAGATTTAAAAATACTTCGCGATAATTTATTAGAACAAATAAAAGAAAGTGCCATGAAAAACAAAAAAGCTTTCTTTGACAACCTATCAATTGTTTTAAATTATGCTTATGGAGATGAGCTTGAAATATCACAAAAAATTAATGATTACAAATTTACATCTTTCTTAATTCGGGGATTTTTAAAGCTAACGCCAGAAATGTTAGTGAAACTATACTCCAGAAAAACGACCAGAGAATTTACTATTGTTGGTATAGTAACGCAATCAGGTAAAGATACAATCAATAATACAGACTCAGAAAGAGCAATGATTGATATACGAAGTGCAGCATGGAACATGAATGATGCATTAGCAAATATCGAGTCAACGTTCTGTAAACCAACAGAAAATGAGTTTTTCATAGAACCTATCGCGTTGTACTCAGAAATTTAATCATTTGCACCCGGCCACCGCGCCGGGTTTTCTTTTGTCCCCTCCCCTCATCACACAAACCGTTCGAAAAACCACCACAACCTCCCTTCAGTTATCGCTATGCGATGCAAGTCACAAAATTAATTCTTTTTGCTATCAAACAGTTAATATCAAAACACATCAATCAATAGCAATAAGTATTGATACAACCAATAGCAATAGCTATTATCACCATGTCGCAACAACACAACGATACGGCAACCACCTGATTCACCGTTGCGATGACCGCTTAGATCCGCAGCTTGAATTTCAGCAGGCTCCGGGGAGTGCGAGGGGTGAAGCGGACGCGTGAACGTCGGTGTGACCAGCTGAAATCAACTCAACACTTCATACCTTAGTCGCTTCAACGAGGCGGCTTAGTTATGACAACCGGCGGCCATCCACCGCCTGAATACGCGCAGAAGTCTCTATATGTTCAGCAGCCCAGCTTACGGGCAGGAGTTTTTATGGTTCATCAACATTACGGAACGCAGACCGTTAATCGAGGTGCGGTCATGCCAGGAATGCTGGTCAAACACAAAGATGGTACCTGGACTGCATCAGCTAATTTACGCGGACGGCTATATCTGCATCGCGGCATCGAGCGCACTTATACCCGTGATTTGCTCGTGGAAGTTTTTCTCGACGGACGCGGTAACAGCCTGAATCACTAATCCCCTTTCCTGTTTTCCTAATCAGCCTGGCATTTCGCGGGCGATATTTTCACAGCCATTTTCAGGAGTTCAGCCATGAACGCTTATTACATTCAGGATCGTCTTGAGGCTCAGAGCTGGGCGCGTTACTACCAGCAGATCGCCCGTGAAGAGAAAGAGGCAGAACTGGCAGACGACATGGAAAAAGGCCTGCCCCAGCACCTGTTTGAATCGCTATGCATCGATCATTTGCAACGCCACGGGGCCAGCAAAAAAGCCATTACCCGTGCGTTTGATGACGATGTTGAGTTTCAGGAGCGCATGGCAGAACACATCCGGTACATGGTTGAAACCATTGCTCACCACCAGGTTGATATTGATTCAGAGGTATAAAACGGATGAGTACAGCACTCGCAACGCTGGCAGGGAAGCTGGCTGAACGTGTCGGCATGGATTCTGTCGACCCACAGGAACTGATCACCACTCTTCGCCAGACGGCATTTAAAGGTGATGCCAGCGATGCGCAGTTCATCGCATTACTGATCGTTGCCAACCAGTACGGCCTTAATCCGTGGACGAAAGAAATTTACGCCTTTCCTGATAAGCAGAATGGCATCGTTCCGGTGGTGGGCGTTGATGGCTGGTCCCGCATCATCAATGAAAACCAGCAGTTTGATGGTATGGACTTTGAGCAGGACAATGAATCCTGCACATGCCGGATTTACCGCAAGGACCGTAATCATCCGATCTGCGTTACCGAGTGGATGGATGAATGCCGCCGCGAACCATTCAAAACCCGCGAAGGCAGAGAAATCACGGGGCCGTGGCAGTCGCATCCCAAACGGATGTTACGTCATAAAGCCATGATTCAGTGTGCCCGTCTGGCCTTCGGATTTGCTGGTATCTATGACAAGGATGAAGCCGAGCGCATTGTCGAAAATACTGCATACACTGCAGAACGTCAGCCGGAACGCGACATCACTCCGGTTAACGATGAAACCATGCAGGAGATTAACACTCTGCTGATCGCCATGGATAAAACATGGGATGACGACTTATTGCCGCTCTGTTCCCAGATATTTCGCCGCGACATTCGCGCATCGTCAGAACTGACACAGGCCGAAGCAGTGAAAGCTCTTGGATTCCTTAAACAGAAAGCCACTGAGCAGAAGGTGGCAGCATGACACCGGACATTATCCTGCAGCGTACCGGGATCGACGTGAGAGTTGTCGAACAGGGGGATGATGCATGGCACAAATTACGGCTCGGCGTCATCACCGCTTCAGAAGTTCACAACGTGATAGCAAAGCCCCGCTCAGGAAAGAAGTGGCCTGACATGAAAATGTCCTACTTCCACACCCTGCTGGCTGAGGTTTGCACCGGTGTGGCTCCGGAAGTTAATGCTAAGGCGCTGGCATGGGGAAAACAGTACGAGAACGACGCCAGAACCCTGTTTGAGTTCACTTCCGGCGTGAATGTTATTGAATCCCCGATCATCTATCGCGACGAAAGTATGCGTACCGCCTGCTCTCCCGATGGTTTATGCAGTGACGGCAATGGCCTTGAGCTGAAATGCCCGTTTACCTCCCGGGATTTCATGAAGTTCCGGCTCGGTGGTTTCGAGGCCATAAAGTCGGCTTACATGGCCCAGGTGCAGTACAGCATGTGGGTGACACGAAAAGATGCCTGGTACTTTGCCAACTATGACCCGCGTATGAAGCGTGAAGGACTGCATTATGTCGTGGTTGAGCGGGATGAAAAGTACATGGCGAGTTTTGACGAGATGGTGCCGGAGTTCATCGAAAAAATGGACGAGGCACTAGCTGAAATTGGTTTTGCATTTGGGGAGCAATGGCGATGAAGCATCCTCACGATAATATCCGGGTAGGCACGATCACTTTCGTCTACTCCGTTACAAAGCGAGGCTGGGTATTTCCCGGCCTTTCTGTTATCCGAAATCCCCTGAAAGCACAGCGGCTGGCTGAGGAGATAAATAATAAACGGGGGCTGTATGACTGATTTCACCGGAAGCAATACTCCTGCCGAACATCGCGACAGCTGGCGCACACCACCAGAGATTTTTGCTGCGCTTAATGCAGAGTTCGTTTTTCAACTTGATGCTGCCGCCAGCGAAAAAAACCGACTATGTCGGCTTTTTATCTCACAGGAGCAGAACACATTAACCACTTCATGGCCTGAAGCAATGGGATATGCCTCTGGTTATGTCTGGTTGAATCCACCATACAGCAATATTTCCCCTTTTGTGAAAAAGGCAGCCACTGAAAACAAATTCAGTAGTGTGGGATGTGTAATGTTATTGCCTGCTGACACATCTGTCGGATGGTTTCATGAAGCGATACAAACCGCCAGTGAGGTCAGATTCATCACGGCAGGACGACTGGCATTTATTAACCCACTCACTGAGAAACCCGTCAGTGGAAATAATAAAGGCTCGATGCTCATTATCTGGCACCCATACCCCCGTACACACTGCCACTTTACGACCGTTGATCGTGGAGAGTTGATGGCGTTCGGCTCAAGGATTCTTGCCCGTCGGGAGGCTGCATGACAACCACGGAATGCATTTTTCTGGCAGCGGGCTTCATATTCTGTGTGCTTATGCTTGCCGACATGGGACTTGTTCAATGACACCTCAGCAGGAAAACGCCCTTCGCAGCATTGCCCGTCAGGCTAATTCTGAAATCAAAAAAGCCAGACAGCAGTTTCCGGATAAAAACGTCGATGACATTTGCCGTAGCGTACTGAAGAAGCACCGCGAAACGGTAACGCTGATGGGATTCACACCGACTCATTTAAGCCTGGCAATCGGCATGTTAAACGGCGTCTTTAAGGAACGATGAACATGAAAAGCAAAATCATCAGGGAGCTACAGGCTCCTTTTTTATTATTCGCATTCACCCTCAAGCGTATTAACCAACAATTCAGGGATTAATGGAAGATGGCAGACATCATTGATTCAGCATCAGAAATTGAAGAATTACAGCGCAACACAGCAATAAAAATGCGCCGCCTGAACCACCAGGCTATATCTGCCACTCATTGTTGTGAGTGTGGCGATCCGATAGATGAACGAAGACGCCTGGTCGTTCAGGGTTGTCGGACTTGTGCAAGTTGCCAGGAGGAGATCGAACTTAAGAACAAACAATGGGGATTGTGATGGCCTCAAAGCAGCAAATTTCAACATCGTCCAACTGAGGTGTAAAAATGTTCAGAATCATTTTTCCTAACACCTGGTACGTCGACCACCACGGCACTCCCTGCAAAATCCTGCGTTCTACCCACAACAAAGTTCACTACATCCGAAAAGGCAGAACATGTATCGCCAGCATGTTCCGCTTTAATCATGACTTTGAACCTGTGAATAAAGCTGATGCAGATCGGATAGCAGAAGAGATCGAAACGGCAGAACACATTAAGAAGTTACGTGACATGCGTTCAAAAAGCAGAGGTAACCATGGAATCATACAGCCTCACACTCGATGAGGCCTGTCAGTTTCTTAAGATATCCAGACCAACCGCCACCAACTGGATACGAACAGGCCGCCTACAGGCAACACGCAAAGACCCCACTAAACCAAAATCTCCTTACCTCACAACGCGACAAGCCTGCATTGCGGCGCTTCAGTCTCCGCTGCATACTGTCCAGGTGAGCGCGGGTGATGGCATAACAGAGGAAAGAAAATGTCACTCTTCCGCAGAGGTGAAATATGGTACGCCAGTTTCACATTGCCGAACGGTAAAAGATTTAAACAGTCTCTTGGAACAAAGGACAAAAGGCAGGCGACAGAACTCCATGACAAGCTAAAGGCTGAAGCATGGCGGGTCAGCAAACTTGGTGAAATACCTGATATAACGTTCGAGGAAGCGTGTGTCAGGTGGCTTGAAGAGAAAGCACATAAAAATCACTGGACGATGACAAAAGCCGGATCGGATTCTGGCTTCAACATTTCGCAGGAATGCAACTAAGAGACATTACTGAATCAAAAATTTATTCAGCAATGCAGAAAATGACGAACCGGCGTCATGAGGAAAACTGGAAACTCAGGGCAGAAGCATGCAGAAAAAAAGGGAAACCTGTTCCAGAATACACGCCAAAACCAGCGTCCGTTGCAACGAAGGCTACGCATCTTTCATTTATAAAGGCCCTACTAAGAGCCGCAGAGCGTGAATGGAAAATGCTGGATAAGGCACCAATTATTAAAGTGCCTCAACCAAAGAATAAACGGATCCGCTGGCTGGAGCCCCATGAAGCACAAAGGCTGATTGATGAATGTCCGGAGCCATTAAAGTCTGTTGTTGAATTTGCACTGGCAACAGGCTTAAGACGCTCGAACATCATCAACCTTGAATGGCAACAAATAGACATGCAGCGCCGGGTGGCATGGATAAACCCGGAAGAGAGTAAATCAAACCGCGCAATTGGCGTTGCGCTGAATGATACTGCATGTCGCGTATTGAAAAAACAAATCGGGAATCATCACCGTTGGGTATTTGTGTACAAGGAAAGCTGTACCAAACCAGACGGAACGAAAGCGCCAACGGTCAGGAAGATGCGGTATGACGCAAACACAGCCTGGAAAGCGGCGCTGAGACGGGCTGGTATTGATGATTTCAGATTTCACGACTTGAGACACACCTGGGCAAGCTGGCTGGTTCAAGCCGGAGTCCCGTTGTCAGTGTTACAGGAAATGGGAGGCTGGGAGTCTATCGAAATGGTTCGTCGATATGCTCACCTTGCACCTAATCACCTTACCGAACACGCACGGCAAATAGACTCGATCCTGAACCCATCTGTCCCAAATTTGTCCCAGTCAAAAAATAAGGAAGGTACTAATGATGTGTAACTTATTGATTTAAATGGTGCCGATAATAGGAGTCGAACCTACGACCTTCGCATTACGAATGCGCTGCTCTACCAACTGAGCTATATCGGCCCTGAAAGGACATGTTCACGAACGTGAATCACGGTGGACAAGGTTAAAACTAACCGGGCGATGCGTCAATGGCCTTGTGAATCAAACGGCTACTTTTGCATCACCCGGTTTTGTTTACGCACGAATGGTGTAATCACCAATGCCGATCCACTTGTAAGTGGTCAGTGCTTCCAGCCCCATCGGGCCGCGCGCGTGGAGTTTTTGTGTGCTTACCGCCACTTCCGCGCCAAGACCAAACTGGCCGCCGTCGGTAAAACGTGTAGAGGCGTTGACGTAAACAGCAGAAGAATCCACTTCGTTAACAAAACGCTGGGCATTGCGCATATCACGTGTCAGGATCGCATCGGAGTGCTGGGTGCCGTGTTCACGAATATGAGCGATGGCATCGTCAAGATCGCTGACGATTTTGACGTTCAAATCTAATGACAGAAACTCATCGTCATACTCTTCGGCTTTAACAGCCACCACCTTCGCAGGGCCTGCCTGTAACTGCGCCAGCGCAGCTACATCTGCGTGTAACGTCACGCCGCTTTCCGCCATTTGCTTGCTTAATGCGGGCAGGAAGCTATCAGCGATGTTTTTATTTACCAGCAACGTTTCTACCGTATTACATGTGCTCGGACGCTGAGTTTTCGCGTTGATAATTACTTTCAGGGCTTCAGCTATCTCTGCACTTTCATCAACATAAATATGGCAGACGCCAATACCGCCGGTGATCACCGGGATCGTTGACTGCTCGCGGCACAGCTTATGCAAACCAGCGCCACCGCGCGGGATCAGCATGTCGATGTATTTATCCATACGCAGCATTTCACTCACCAATGCGCGATCCGGATTATCAATCGCCTGCACTGCGCCTGCCGGTAAACCGCAGGATTGCAGGGCGTCCTGAATCACCGCCACCGTTGCAGCGTTGGTGCGGCAGGTTTCTTTACCACCGCGCAGGATCACCGCGTTACCGGTTTTCAGGCACAGGGAAGCGACATCAACCGTCACGTTCGGGCGCGCTTCATAAATCACCCCAATCACGCCAAGTGGGACGCGACGACGCTCCAGACGCAGACCGCTGTCCAGCACACCACCATCAATCACCTGCCCCACCGGATCGGCGAGGTTACACACCTGGCGCACATCGTCGGCAATGCCTTTCAGCCGTGCGGGCGTCAGTGCCAGACGGTCAAGCATCGCTTCGCTAAGGCCATTGGCACGCGCGTCTGCAACATCCTGGGCGTTAGCGTTGAGGATATTTTCGCTTTGTGCTTCCAGTTCATCGGCGATCTTTTCCAGCACGCGATTTTTTTCGCGGCTGGAGAGTTGCGCTAATTTATACGAGGCTTGCTTCGCGGCAATGCCCATTTGTTCCAGCATCGGCCTGCTCCTTAACGGGTAATCATGTCATCACGGTGAACGGCAACCGGGCCATATTCATATCCCAGTATTGCATCAATTTCTTGCGAGTGGTGTCCGGCAATGCGACGCAATGCATCGCTGTTGTAACGGCTGACACCGTGGGCTATATCGCGACCTTCGAGGTTGCAAATACGAATGACTTCACCACGCGAGAAGTTGCCGCTCACGCTTTTAATACCTTTCGGCAACAGGGAGCTGCCGCGTTCAAGAATAGCAGCAGTCGCACCTTCATCAACGGTAATTTCACCCGCAGGTGGCGCGCCAAAAATCCAGCGTTTACGATTTTCTAAAGGCGTTGCCTGGGCATGGAACAGCGTACCGACAGGAATACCTTCCATCACATCACCAATGACGCCCGGCTTGTTACCTGCGGCAATAATGGTGTCGATCCCCGCACGGCAAGCCACGTCCGCCGCCTGCAATTTGGTGCCCATGCCGCCGGTTCCAAGACCTGAAACGCTGTCACCGGCAATCGCCCGCAGTGCGTCATCAATGCCGTAAACATCTTTAATCAGTTCCGCCTGCGGATTGCTGCGCGGGTCAGCGGTATACAAACCTTTTTGATCGGTCAGCAGCAACAGCTTATCGGCACCTGCCAGAATCGCCGCCAGCGCAGAAAGGTTGTCGTTATCGCCGACTTTAATCTCTGCCGTAGCAACAGCATCGTTCTCATTAATTACCGGAACGATGTTGTTATCGAGCAGCGCACGCAGCGTATCGCGGGCATTCAGGAAGCGTTCACGGTCTTCCATATCGGCACGGGTCAGTAACATCTGCCCGACGTGAATGCCGTAAATTGCAAAGAGTTGTTCCCACAGTTGAATCAGTCGACTCTGCCCTACCGCCGCCAATAGTTGCTTCGAGGCGATAGTCGCTGGCAGTTCCGGGTAACCCAGGTGCTCACGTCCGGCGGCAATCGCGCCCGACGTCACAATGACTATCCGATGCCCGGCGGCATGTAACTGCGCGCACTGGCGAACAAGTTCTACGATATGGGCACGGTTCAGACGGCGCGATCCGCCTGTTAGCACACTGGTGCCGAGTTTTACCACCAGCGTCTGGCTGTCACTCATGATTCTCTGCCATTCAATTTTAGGAAAAATGATATCAAACGAACGTTTTAGCAGGACTGTCGCCGGTTGCCAACCATCTGCGAGCAAAGCATAGCGTTTTGTTGCGCGGGATCAGCAAGCGTAGCGGCAGTTGTTTACGTTTTTATTACAGATTTAATAAATTACCACATTTTAAGAATATTATTAATCTGTAATATATCTTTAACAATCTCAAGTTAAAAACTTTCCTGTTTTCAACGGGTCTCTCCCGCTGAATATTCGCGCGTTAATTAAAATCAGGAATGAAAATGAAAAAGAGCACTCTGGCATTAGTGGTGATGGGTATTGTGGCATCTGCATCCGTACAGGCCGCAGAAATATATAACAAAGACGGTAATAAACTGGATGTCTATGGCAAAGTTAAAGCCATGCATTATATGAGTGATAATGACAGTAAAGATGGCGACCAGAGTTATACCCGTTTTGGCTTTAAAGGCGAAACGCAAATTAACGATCAACTGATCGGTTATGGTCGGTGGGAAGCGGAGTTTGCCGGAAATAAAGCGGAGAGTGATACCGCACAGCAAAAAACGCGTCTCGCTTTTGCCGGGGTGAAATATAAGGATTTAGGTTCTTTCGATTATGGACGTAATCTGGGCGCGCTGTATGACGTCGAAGCCTGGACCGATATGTTCCCGGAATTTGGTGGCGACTCCTCGGCGCAGACCGACAACTTTATGACCAAACGCGCCAGCGGGCTGGCGACGTATCGGAACACCGACTTCTTCGGCGTTATCGATGGCCTGAACTTAACCCTGCAATATCAAGGGAAAAACGAAAACCGCGACGTTAAAAAGCAAAACGGCGATGGCTTCGGCACGTCATTGACATATGACTTTGGCGGCAGCGATTTCGCCATTAGTGGGGCCTATACCAACTCAGATCGCACCAACGAGCAGAATCTGCAAAGCCGTGGTACGGGCAAACGTGCCGAAGCGTGGGCAACGGGTCTTAAATACGATGCCAATAATATTTACCTGGCAACCTTCTATTCTGAAACGCGTAAAATGACGCCAATTTCTGGCGGTTTTGCTAATAAGACACAGAATTTTGAAGCGGTCGCTCAATACCAATTCGACTTTGGTCTGCGTCCATCTTTAGGTTATGTGCTATCGAAAGGAAAAGATATTGAAGGTATCGGTGATGAGGATCTGGTCAATTATATTGATGTCGGTGCCACGTATTATTTCAACAAAAACATGTCAGCGTTTGTTGATTATAAAATCAACCAGCTGGATAGCGATAATAAGTTGAATATTAATAATGATGATATTGTCGCGATAGGAATGACATATCAGTTTTAATAATATTGCCGGATGCGATGCATCCGGCACTTTTCACTCACGCCGTTAACTTCACCGGCTCATCACGAAAATCATCCGCCGGTTCCAGCTTCAGATTCAGCGTCGCCAGCAGTTCACGCAGCTTTTCATGAAACTCTCGCAGGGTGTGCTCCAGCCGCTCAACCACTTCCGCATCTTTTACCTGAACATGCGTCCAGTCGCCTGCTTTATCGAACAGACCAAACTGGTAACTGTAGGTAAAACGGGATTCCTGCGCTTCCAGTTCCATCCACCAGCCCCAGAACTCACGCACTTCCGGCGCCGGTTTCACATTGACGCATACAGCCAGACAATCGAAAAAGAATCGATTATCTTCGCACTTACCTTCACGAATATACGGGCCTAGTGCGGTAAATTTTTTGATCAATCTGCTTTTCGGGTGTCCACTCGGTAACGTCATTGCGATCTCCTGTTGTGAAGCAACTGTTTTACCAAATTGGCAAAATTTAGCAAATTTTTAACACAATCGCTTTTCGAGCCAGTTAGTAATTTCCTGGAGTGCTTTGTCAAAATTCCGATACACCGGATTAAATGGAATTTCTAACAATTTACCGTCAGCAGATGACGAAGTGATTAATCGTGAATCCTCTTCCGGGCTGAACGGATCGTTCTTCCAGAAGCCTGATAACATTGGCGTTGGGCAGCGACGTCCCAGCAACCCTTGCACTTTCAATGAATAGCGATTCAACTCTACACGTAACGCTTCGTCGGAAGCATCGTGCATCCCTAAACGACTCGCCAGAACGTCAAGATACATTTCCGGCACCTGTTGCTGGCAATTAAAATCACTCAGCAAGGTGTGAACCACCGGACCAAGGCAGGCCACAGCTTTCAGACGCGGCGATTCAAGGTATGCCAGACGCACGGCAACGTTAGCGCCGAAACGGAAACCAAAGGCCGCGACGCGAGTGTGATCCACCCACGGTACGTTAGGCAGCGCCTTTAAGACGTGCTGATGCAACAGGCTGGAGTCCTGGGTGAGCTTCCATTTTGAAGAAAAGCCCACCGAAGGCATATCGATAGTCAACATCGCAATGCCGCGCGGCGCAAAATAACGCTCATAAAGGGAGTAATAGTCCGTTTGCATCGCATCCAGACCACCACACATTAATACTGTCGGGAACGGACCATCGCCTTTTGGCATATGGAGAAACCCGGTGATGGGCGCGCCCCCTGGCACAGTGAATTCCATTTGCCGCATCGTTCCTGGCAGACGTTGCGCCGCTTCTTCATAAGCGCGGTTTGATAACGTCTGCGCCTGTTCTGCCAGATCATCACCCTTCAGGTGTGGATAGGCAGCAATATTGTACAACGTCGCTGCGTGCAGCCAGTAACGACCGCTGACTTGTGGATTTTCTTCCGCACACGCTTTCTGTTGCCACAACATCGCCTGGGTGGCCCACTCATAAATCCAGTTACCGCCACGGTAACCAATCACCGTATCGTACAAATCATTGTCGGTGCGTTCGGCATCGCTCATCACAATACGCGCCTGGACGTCGAGGATTTCGCGCGGATCAACGCCGCGCCAGATCCACATCAGGCGGTTAATCATGCGATACCAGTGGGGAATAGTTTTGCCATCAAGAGCCGACTGAACAGGCGGTTGTGCACCGTGATTAAAGCGGCGGACAAGCGTCGAGGTTTCAGGGTGTTTAAAGCGGGGTTTGAACAGGGTTTCGCTCAGGTTTGCCTGTGTCATGGATGCAACCTCCAGGAATACTTACTGGAAGCTATTGTAACTCGCCTGCAGTTAAAAAGAACAACGCCCGGCGAAGCCAGGCGTTGAAAAGATTAGCGACCAGAGATAGGCGGAACGAATACCACGCCCATATCCCACGGTTGCTCAATCCAGGTATCTTGTGGGATATCAATAACATAATCATCAACCAGTGGACGACCAGCCGGTTTAGCGAAGATGGTGACAAAGTGCGCTTTAGGATACATTTCACGAATCGCAACCGCAGTACCGCCGGTATCCACCAGATCATCAATGACGATGAAGCCTTCACCGTCGCCTTCTGCACGTTTCAGCACTTTCAGTTCGCGCTGGTTATCGTGATCGTAGCTGGAAATACAAACGGTATCGACATGACGAATACCCAGTTCACGCGCCAGTAACGCACCCGGCACCAGACCGCCACGGCTAACGGCAATAATGCCTTTCCATTGTTCAGAAGGCATCAGTCGGCTTGCGAGTTTACGTGCATGGATCTGCAACATGTCCCAGGTGACGATGTATTTTTCGCTCATGTGAAGTGTCCCAGCCTGTTTATCTACGGCTTAAAAAGTGTTCGAGGGGAAAATAGGTTGCGCGAGATTATAGAGATCTGACGCACTAAAAACCAGTATTTCACATAAGTCCGCGTCTTTTTGCGCACTGCTACTACCTGTCGCTGGATAAAGTGGTATTCTCAAACATATCTCGCAAGCCTGACTTGTGCTGACAACATTTTCTGCTAACCCTGTGACCTGCAATACTGTTTTGCGGGTGATCGACAAGGAGACTTAACGTGTCTGAACTGTCTCAATTATCTCCACAGCCGCTGTGGGATATTTTTGCCAAAATCTGTTCTATTCCTCACCCGTCCTACCACGAAGAGCAACTCGCTGAATACATTGTAGGTTGGGCAAAAGAAAAAGGTTTCCATGTCGAACGCGATCAAGTGGGGAATATCCTGATTCGTAAACCTGCCACCGCAGGTATGGAAAATCGTAAACCGGTCGTCTTACAAGCTCACCTCGATATGGTGCCGCAGAAAAACAACGATACCGTGCACGACTTCACTAAAGATCCTATCCAGCCTTATATCGATGGCGAATGGGTTAAAGCGCGCGGCACCACGCTCGGTGCAGATAACGGCATTGGCATGGCGTCTGCGCTGGCGGTTCTTGCCGATGACAACGTGGTACACGGCCCGCTGGAAGTGCTGCTGACCATGACCGAAGAAGCCGGTATGGACGGTGCGTTCGGCTTACAGAGCAACTGGTTACAGGCAGATATTCTGATTAACACCGACTCTGAAGAAGAAGGTGAAATCTACATGGGCTGCGCGGGTGGTATCGACTTCACCTCCAACCTGCATTTAGACCGTGAAACAGTTCCGGCTGGTTTTGAAACCTTTAAATTAACCTTAAAAGGTCTGAAAGGCGGTCACTCTGGTGGCGAAATCCACGTTGGCCTGGGTAATGCAAACAAACTGCTGGTGCGCTTCCTGGCAGGTCATGCGGAAGAACTGGATCTGCGCCTTATCGATTTCAACGGCGGCACACTGCGTAACGCCATCCCGCGTGAAGCCTTTGCAACCATCGCTGTCGCAGCCGATAAAGTCGACGCGCTGAAATCTCTGGTGAATACCTATCAGGAGATCCTGAAAAACGAGCTGGCCGAGAAAGAGAAAAACCTGGCATTACTGCTGGATTCAGTAGCGAACGACAAAACTGCGCTGACCACCAAATCTCGCGATACCTTTATTCGCCTGTTGAACGCCACCCCGAACGGTGTGATCCGTAACTCCGACGTGGCAAAAGGCGTGGTTGAAACCTCACTGAACGTCGGTGTGGTAACCATGACCGACAATAACGTACAAATTCACTGCCTGATCCGTTCTCTGATCGACAGCGGTAAAGACTACGTGGTCAGTATGCTGGATTCGCTGGGTAAACTGGCAGGCGCGAAAACCGAAGCGAAAGGCGCATATCCTGGCTGGCAGCCGGACGCTAACTCTCCGGTGATGCATCTGGTACGTGAAACCTATCAGCGTCTGTTCAACAAGACGCCGAACATCCAGATTATCCACGCGGGTCTGGAATGTGGTCTGTTCAAAAAACCGTATCCGGAAATGGACATGGTTTCTATCGGGCCGACTATCACCGGACCACACTCTCCGGATGAGCAAGTTCATATCGAAAGCGTTGGCCATTACTGGCGGCTTCTGACTGAACTGCTGAAAGAAATTCCAGCGAAGTAATTATTTGATTTGCTGCCGGATGGCGTTTAATCGCCTTCCGGCAGTTTCCCTTCACTATCCTTCGATAAAAGCCATCCCTGTAAATGTCCGTCGCGGGTTACCACGTTCAATCTGGTGATGGAACATTCGCCGCTGCGATTTCAGCGTTGCGCTATTTTCCTGTTGCTGTTGTTCCAGCTTCCAGGCAATCAGTAATTGTGCCAGCCGTTTATTGGCATGCTGGCTGCGCTCGGACTGTACTTTCACGCTAATTCCGGTTGCCAGATGCGTGGCGCGCACCGCCGAGTCGGTCTTATTAACATGTTGACCGCCCGGCCCCGACGAACGCAGCGTCTCATACCGGATCGCATCGGATTGCTCCTGCTCATCAGCGGTAAAACGCCCAATACCCAGAAACCAGTTTTTGCGCCCATGATGAGGCCGATACGGACTCGGACAAATCCACTGAATAGTGCCACACCAGCTTTCGCTTAATGCCCATGCGCTGTCGCCATCAAGTGAAATCAGCGCCGAACGCAGCGTGTCAGAATAGCGACCCGTTTCTGTTTCCAGCACCGTTACCGCGACGTCTTGTCGGGTAGCTTCTTTAATCAACCTGTCCAGCGCCTTTTTCACTGCGAGACAACATTCTTCCGGCCCCTGAGCTGAGGAGAGTTGTAGCAAAATCATCCTTTTTTCCCTCCACTGTTTTTGAGCGTCAGCACCGGACGCAGCCGCGCGACAGGAATAATTAAACCGGCCTGCACCAGACATTGCACCACGCTTTCTGCCGATTTATAGGCTTGTGGCGCTTCTTCGAAAATGAGTTGTTTATCGCGACAAATTACCCGGCTGCCAAGTTCAGTACGCGAGAGTTGCGTCGCCGTGTATTTCGCTGCCAGCCGCCCTTTACACTCGGTGCGCCCCCATTTACGCCCTGCCCCATGCGCCAGCGAGTGAAGCGTTTTTTCGTTCGCAACAGGTTTAACCAGCCAGGAGTAATCACCGCGTGAACCGGGAATAATCACCAGACCGTTGTCATCCGGCGTGGCACCTTTACGATGCAAGAAACCCTGTTGATCGCCGATTTGACACGCGCTAACAAAGTTATGCGCCACATCCAGAACCGGACTTCCGCTGGCTTTCACCTGTTGCATTATGCGCAGAGCGATCATCTGGCGATTAATACGCGCAAACGCCAGCGCATCGTCATGTTCCGCAATATACCGTAGCGCGTCATCACTGCCTTCAGGCAAACCATGATGCGAAAACGAGGCAATATGTCGCTGTAAAATAGACTGCCCCAAACCCCGCGAGCCGCTATGAACCAGCAGTTGCAGATGCTGCGCATCCAGACCAGCCAGTGCAAACAGTTCCGCATCGATGATTTGATCAATCTGTTGCAGTTCTGCGAAGTGGTTTCCGCCACCGATAGAGCCAAGCGCGCTGCGCCACGAATGCTGTGCAAACGCTGACGGCAGGTTTTCCTCCAGCCAGCTTTCTTCAGCAACGTCATCCAAAGCTGATAATCGCTTTTCAAACTTATCGGCGTTGTATTTGCGAGCGAGAATATCTGTTTGCCATAGCGCCATGCCGCAGCCGATATCATTGCCGACAAGTGCCGGGTAAAAACGACCAACGGAGAAGAACGCTGCGCCAATCGGATAGCCGCGTCCGGGGTGTAAATCTGGCATCCCAACTACGCGTTGCATGTTGGGTAAATTTGCCGTGGTGTGTAATTGTTGGATCGCTGAACTCTCGATCCACAGGTCATCAGATGCGATGGTAAATACCGCATCGGATAAGGGACGAATATATTTGCCCATGTACCATTCCATTTATACTCGTCATACTTCAAGTTGCATGTACTGCGACTGCGTTCGTTCACCCCAGTCACTTACTTTAGTAAGCTCCAGGGGATTCACTCGCTTGTCGCCTTCCTGCAACTCGAATTATTTAGAGTATATAAATATAAAAATCAGAAAATGGCAGACGAATCCAGGGCAAGAAAAAAAGAATTAATCCTGGAAAGGTCTGCAAAGAGTCATTGATAAAGGATTTGTCATGATTTACCTCCTTGCAGTTTGTGGAATAAAAAAACGCGCACATATTAGGCGGGCGTTATTTTCATTGCAAGCTGGATTTAATGTTGCTGTTTATATCGCATATAAAAATTAGTAAACCACGCCCCCCGACATTCAACGCGCTGTTGCTTAACCACCTGAAAACCATAACGTTCAAAAAAGGGTTTTGCAGTTATGCTGGCATCCACCGTAAGTTCGGATTCAGACTTAATAAAAGGTTTTAACAAGGCACTGGCGACACCACAGCGGGTGTATTCCGGGTCAACAAATAGCATATCGATATAATGTTCAATACGGGTAATAAAGCCGACCGTTTGTGTATTAATCACCGCAACCCGCACTTGTGATTGTGCGAGTTTCTCCTTCCAGCGAGATTCATCAATCTGCGCCCAGGCGGCAATTTGTTGCGGTGAATAATGCTGACTGGCAGTCATCGTAACCGCTCTAATGAAAATAGCGCATAGTTGCTGAAAATCGCCAGACTGATAGTCTCTTATTTGAATGTTATTCATAATCCCAGCACCAGTTGTCTTTCCATTTGCGGATCAAGCAACGTCACATGCAGCCCCACCAACCGTACACCGCGTCCGCCGCGACGTTCATCCCAGGTTTTACGCGCAGTGGCGATTAGGTCAGCTTTATTCAAACGCGGCCAGACATGCTCCTGAGTGGTTTGCTGAAAATCATCGAACTTTAATTTCACTCCCTGGCGGGCGATCAGTAAATCAGGCTTCACCTTTGCCAGACGGCGCTCCAGTTCAGGATAAAGCCGCTCAATAATCGCTTCACATTCAGACCAGTGATGGATATCTTCCGCCATCGTGCGTTCCACACCGACGGATTTACGCAGCCGTTCACTGTTAACATCGCGCTCGTCGATACCCTGGCTACGCTCCCACAAAATGCGGCCAAATTTGCCAAAGCGCTTGAGCAATGTCACCAGATCACACTTTTGTACATCACCACAGGTGCGCAGCCCCATCGCCTCTAGTTTTGCCGCTGATACTTTGCCGACACCAGGAATCTTCGCCAGCGGCAACGTTTCCAGAAATGCAGGAACGTCAGCAGGTGTAATCACAAACTGACCGTTGGGTTTGTTCATGTCAGAGGCGATTTTGGCGAGAAATTTAACCGGCGCCACGCCCGCAGAAGCCGTCAAGTGCAACTCGTTAAAGATCGTCTGACGGATTTCCTGGGCGATGAGAGTCGCAGAACCGTGGCAATGCACGCTGTCGGTGACATCGAGATAGGCCTCATCCAGCGACAACGGCTCAATGCGCGAAGTGTAACGCGAGAAGATTTCGCGGATATGATTTGAGGCTTCTTTGTAGGCGTCAAAGCGCCCCGGAAGCAAGGTGAGGTGCGGGCATAATTTGAGCGCCATGCCGGTCGGCATTGCGCTGCGTACACCAAATTTACGCGCGGGATAATTGGCGGTGCTGATCACCCCCCGACGTTCGCGGCTACCGCCAATAGCTACAGGGATATCGCGCAGGGCGGGATTATCACGCATCTCCACCGCTGCGAAAAAGCAGTCCATATCCACATGAATGATTTTACGCATCGCTCACCTCTCAATACTGGTAAAGTATACAGTGATTTTAAGGTTTGAGAAATGCGTAAAGATTCTGCAATCAGTCCCCTTATTGCCGGATGCGCTGCGCTTATCTGACCAACAGGAGGCCGTTTTTGCTACCCGTGCTGCTCATCCAGTTTTTGCACCAGCGGCTGCACCACTTTATCCCCATGCTGACCAAAATATTGATACAGCGTATCCGACGCGCTTTTGGTTAGCACCATAATCTCAATGCGCCGGTTGCCTGCGCTTTGCGGATTATTCGCGTCCAGCAGCATCTGGTCCGCCATCGCACTTACCTGCATCACTTTATCTTCCGGCATTCCGGCATCTTCCAGCACCCGACGGGCCGAAAGCGCGCGGTCACCCGAAAGGTTCCAGTTGTTATAGATATTGCTTTTATAGGCCATCGCATCGGTATGCCCGGTGATAATGATCTTGTTATCGAGTGAGTCAAAAACCGGCGCTAATTCTACCAGCAGCGTTTTAAAAAACGGCATAATCTTCGCGCTGCCGCGTTCAAACATATTGCGGTTTTGGTCATCTTTAATCAGCACGCGTAATCCCTGCGGGACAATCTCCATCTCCAGATTGGCTTCCATATGCGCATTACGGGCGATGGTATTGATATTGGTCGCCAGCTCGCCCAGTTCAGTGGCGGATTTCTTCTTCAGTAACGCCGTTTTCTCGTTCACATCACGTGCTTTTTTCTCGGTTTCTTCCGGCACCGCCACGGTAGTCGGTTTCGGCGGATGAGTCGGGCTTATTTTATTTAACGGCGACAGCCCGCCACCGTTGAAGATCGACTGCCCATGCAGCGCCGCCATAATGCTTTCGCGCTCGGATTTACTGACGCTGTTGACAATCAACTTTATCGTTGTCACTAAAGGGGCCGAGCGAATCTCCGAGGTTTCTGCCCGCTTTACCCTGGACGCGATGCCCGGCAAGCAGATGGCGATTGACGCCGATCTTAACGCCGGGTTGATCAACCAGGCGCAGGCGCAAACCCGGCGTAAAGATGTTGCCAGCGAGGCCGATTTCTATGGCGCGATGGACGGGGCATCGAAGTTTGTGCGCGGGGACGCCATCGCGGGGATGATGATTCTGGCAATCAACCTGATCGGCGGTGTCTGTATCGGGATCTTCAAATACAACCTGAGCGCCGATGCCGCCTTCCAGCAATACGTGCTGATGACCATCGGCGACGGCCTGGTGGCGCAGATACCTTCCTTGCTGCTCTCCACTGCGGCGGCGATTATTGTCACCCGCGTCAGCGACAACGGCGATATCGCCCACGACGTGCGCCACCAACTGCTGGCAAGCCCGTCGGTGCTCTACACCGCCACCGGGATTATGTTCGTGCTGGCGGTGGTGCCGGGAATGCCACACTTCCCGTTCCTGATGTTCAGCGCCCTGCTTGGTTTTACCGGCTGGCGGATGAGCAAACGCCCTCAGGCGGCGGAGGCGGAAGAGAAAAGCCTCGAAACGCTGACCCGCACTATCACCGAAACCAGCGAGCAACAGGTCAGTTGGGAGACCATTCCGCTGATCGAACCCATCAGTTTAAGCCTCGGTTATAAGCTGGTGGCGCTGGTCGATAAAGCACAGGGTAACCCGCTCACCCAGCGTATTCGCGGCGTGCGGCAGGTGATTTCCGACGGCAACGGCGTGCTGCTACCGGAGATCCGTATTCGGGAAAACTTCCGCCTCAAGCCCAGCCAGTACGCTATTTTCATCAACGGCATTAAGGCTGATGAAGCGGATATTCCGGCGGATAAACTGATGGCCCTGCCCTCCAGCGAAACCTACGGCGAGATTGATGGCGTGCTGGGGAATGACCCGGCGTATGGGATGCCGGTGACCTGGATTCAACCTGCGCAGAAAGCGAAGGCGCTGAATATGGGGTATCAGGTGATCGACAGCGCCAGCGTGATTGCCACCCATGTGAACAAGATTGTGCGCAGCTATATCCCTGATTTGTTTAACTATGACGATATTACGCAGTTACATAACCGCCTGTCGTCGATGGCACCGCGCCTGGCGGAAGATTTGAGCGCGGCGCTGAATTACAGCCAGTTGCTGAAAGTGTACCGTGCGCTGCTGACCGAAGGCGTTTCCCTGCGCGATATCGTCACCATCGCCACCGTGCTAGTTGCCAGTAGTACAGTGACCAAAGATCATATTCTGCTGGCAGCCGATGTGCGCCTGGCGCTGCGGCGTAGCATTACCCATCCGTTCGTTCGCAAGCAGGAGCTGACGGTATATACGCTGAATAATGAGCTGGAAAATCTGCTGACCAATGTGGTGAGTCAGGCGCAACAGGGCGGGAAAGTGATGCTCGACAGCGTGCCGGTTGACCCGAATATGCTCAACCAGTTCCAGAGCACGATGCCGCAGGTGAAAGAGCAGATGAAAGCGGCGGGGAAAGACCCGGTGTTGCTGGTGCCGCCGCAGTTACGCCCTTTACTGGCGCGCTATGCGAGATTGTTTGCGCCGGGGCTGCATGTGCTGTCGTATAACGAAGTGCCGGATGAGCTGGAGTTGAAGATTATGGGGGCGTTGAGTTGATGCCTTTTAAGAAACGCAATACGATGACATCAATTTATGACGTCAGGGATTGATAAGATGATGAAAACGCGTTCATTAATATCTCAAGCATCGAACATTATCACAATTAAAGGTCAACCAGCCGCAGTGACATTTGAAGCTGATATCAACGCATTTCGCGGCAAATTCCTTAATGTAAATGGTTATTGCGACTTTGTGGCCACAAGCATTGAAGCATTGTACCGTGAAGGTGAAAGCGCGCTGGATGAGTGGATTGCAGATTGTGAAGAGGACGGCATTGCCCCTTTTCGTGAAGAAGAAGAGCAAAAACGCCTGACGCTGCGCGTTCCTCATCACATCGATTCACGGCTGACCATCGTCGCCAGGCAACATTCCATTTCAAAAAACCAGCTCATTGTTGATGTCTTAGAACGTGAGTTTTCAGCCCAGATGTAAACAGGCCGGATGCCGCATGGCATCCGCCCCTTTGCCTGATCGTCAATATTACCCATTTACAAAATCGTCTCTTCCGTCAAAATCCGTCGCGCGCCCAAAAAATGATCCTGCCAGAAAGGTTCGGCTAAGCGACTTATCCGAATGGTTTCCCCGGTGCGTGGCGACTCGATAAACTGTCCATCGCCCAGATACACGCCCATATGGTCAGCTATCTCACGGCTATGAATATGGAAAAACAGCAAATCCCCCCGGCGCAGGTCGTTGTTCGCCACAATCGTCGCCCGATGGTAGTGATACATCTCATTCGCCGTGCGCGGAAGTTTCGCCTCGAGGATCTTGTTGTAGGCATAAAAAACTAACCCGCTACAGTCGAAGCCTTTATCGGGCCGCGTGCCGCCCCAGACGTAGGGCTTGCCAAGCTGCAGCTCCAGGCGGTGGATCGCTACTTCGGTAATGTTGTGCAGATGATTGCTGCTTAAGAAATGGTTGTTCTCTGCCAGTGCCTGCCAGCGTCTGTCACTCGCCTTGAGTGGCGCAGGAAACCATTCAGGATGCTGTTTTATCTGTTCGCGGTTATGCTGGCGCAGCGCCTTTCTGCTTTCGGCATTACCTTCCACAATGTAGCTGGCCTGTTTTTTCAGATGGGTTTGGTATTGTTTTAATAAACGCGCACGGTTTTGCATCCGCTGGCGGGCGGCGTAGCTGAAAGAGATGTGTGATGTGGTGGCGCTGGCGAGTACAGGAAGCAAAACGCATAACGAAAACACGCCTGGATGCAGAAATCTGCCGTGAAAGAACGAAGACATGAAGGACATAAACCGGCTGAATGAAGGTGAGAATTTTAAAAGACCGAGGGAGTAAACGGGATTATTAATTGCTTATTTGCATATTAATATTGGGGTTTCATAATCTTAGGAAATAAGTAATTAATCCGCGATACATACGCTTTTCGGACTTTTGAAAATCGCCTCTTATGCTAAATTTGTAAACCCTGCACCGACAGGCTTGCGTAAAACTCTTTTGGTGCTAATGTGAGCCTTCCAAATCCAGACTATTCCGATTTGGGATCTATTTTGCCGCCCTGGCGTGTGTAACCGTTTTATCAAGGAATAAGCAGTATGCGTAAAATCGCATTAATTCTTGCGATGTTGTTGATCCCGTGCGTTTCGTTTGCCAGTTTGCTGGGCAGCGGTAGTTCCACCACGCCAGTGAGCAAAGAGTATAAGCAGCAGTTGATGGGATCTCCTGTCTACATCCAAATCTTCAAGGAAGAGCGCACGCTCGATCTCTACGTCAAAATGGGCGAGCAATATCAACTGCTCGACAGTTATAAAATCTGTAAATATTCCGGCGGGTTAGGCCCCAAACAGCGTCAGGGCGATTTCAAAAGTCCGGAAGGGTTTTATAGCGTTCAGCGTAATCAATTAAAACCAGACAGCCGTTACTACAAAGCGATTAATATTGGTTTCCCTAATGCCTATGACCGCGCGCATGGTTACGAAGGGAAATACCTGATGATTCACGGCGATTGTGTTTCCATCGGCTGCTACGCGATGACCAATCAGGGTATTGATGAGATCTTCCAGTTCGTTACTGGTGCGCTGGTATTTGGTCAGCCGAGCGTGCAAGTGAGTATTTACCCGTTCCGCATGACCGACGCCAATATGAAGCGCCATAAGTATTCCAACTTTAAGGACTTCTGGGAGCAACTGAAGCCGGGCTACGACTACTTTGAACAGACTCGTAAGCCACCGACCGTTTCTGTGGTCAATGGCCGTTACGTGGTCAGCAAGCCGTTAAGCCACGAAGTTGTGCAACCACAACTGGCATCAAACTACACGCTCCCCGAGGCAAAATAAGCGCCATTCGCCTGGCATAATCTTTTGCCAGGTTTCATTGCCCGTCAGCGGCTGAGTCGCAATCACCGTGACCACATCATTCGGTGTGGTCTGCGAGCTGAAGTCGATTTCCACATCCTGATCCAGCAACGTCGCCACGCCAAACGGCGCGCGCCGGGTGATCCAGTGTAAATTAGTCGAGCAATACGCCATTACATAGCGCCCGTCTGAAAGCAGCATGTTGAAGACGCCCTTCTGCCGCAACTCATCCGCCAGTGAGGCGATATATTTAAACACCGCCGCCATGTTGCCCGGCGTGCGCGGGTAACGCTGCGTCAGTTTATACAACAACCAGCAGAAGGCTTTTTCGCTGTCGGTTTCACCTACCGGACGGAAGTTGCCGGTTTCCAGTGATTTATAGCCCGTCAGTTGCCCGTTGTGCGCATAAGTCCAGTTGCGTCCCCATAGCTCACGGGTAAACGGGTGAGTATTTTCCAGCGCCACCTCGCCCCGATTTGCCTGGCGAATATGAGCGATTACCGAGCAGGATTTTATCGGGTAGTCCTGAACCAGTTTAGCGATGAGGGAATTAAAGCTGGGTTGTGGATCTTTAAATGTGCGACAACCTTTGCCTTCGTAAAAGGTAATGCCCCAGCCATCTTTATGTGGCCCGGTTCCACCACCGCGCTGTACAAGCCCGGTGAAACTAAAGCAGATATCGGTAGGGACGTTGGCGCTCATCCCGAGCAATTCGCACATCGGTAACCTCCACAACAGCAGGGGAAATGCCCCGGCGAAGATTGATTAAAAAGTAAAAAGGTGAGTGCTGTTACCCTCACCCCGACCCTCTCCCTGAAAGGGAGAGGGGGAAGTGCTCTTACTTAACCATCTCTTTTTCAATTAACTGGATCAGGATATGGATAACTTTAATGTGGATCTCCTGAATGCGATCGGCATAGCCAAAGTGCGGAACGCGAATTTCGATATCCGCCGTGCCAGCCATTTTGCCGCCGTCTTTACCGGTCAGGGTGATCACTTTCATGCCCTTCTCACGCGCCGCCGCAATCGCCTTGATTACGTTTGCAGAGTTACCCGAGGTGGAGATCCCCAGCAGCACATCACCTTCGCGACCTACTGCTTCAACGTAACGGGAGAAAATGTCGTTAAACCCAAAATCATTCCCCACACAGGTGATGTGGCTGACATCAGAAATGGCAATCGCCGGATAACCCGGACGGTTTTCACGGTAGCGCCCCGTCAGTTCTTCTGCAAAGTGCATGGCGTCGCAATGGGAGCCGCCGTTGCCGCAGGAAAGCACTTTGCCACCGGCTTTAAAACTGTCTGCTAACAGGACCGCCGCGCGCTGAATGGCGTGAATATTGGCGTCATCTTTTAAAAAGTTAGCCAGCGTTTCCGCCGCTTCGTTCAGTTCGTTACGAATAAGATCCTGGTACATGAGGATATCCTTCAGCATAAATGAATTAGACAAAATGCAGTGTACCGGATACCGCCAGAAGCGAGAAGACCAGTGCGGCGGAATGACCAGGACTTTTTGACCTGAAGTGCGGATAAAAACAGCAACAATGTGAGCTTTGTTGTAATTATATTGTAAACACATTGCTAAATGTTTTCACATCCACTACAACCATATCATCACAAGTGGTCAGACCTCCTACAAGTAAGGGGCTTTTCGTTATGATGATTTTGAGTATTCTCGCTACGGTTGTCCTGCTCGGCGCGTTGTTTTATCACCGCGTGAGCTTATTTATCAGCAGTCTGATTTTGCTCGCCTGGACAGCCGCCCTCGGCGTCTCTGGTCTGTGGTCGGCGTGGATACTGGTGCCTCTGGCCATTATCCTCGTGCCATTTAACTTTGCGCCAATGCGTAAGTCGATGATTTCAGCGCCGGTATTTCGCGGTTTCCGTAAGGTGATGCCACCGATGTCGCGCACTGAGAAAGAAGCGATTGATGCGGGCACCACCTGGTGGGAGGGCGACTTGTTCCAGGGCAAGCCGGACTGGAAAAAGCTGCATAACTATCCGCAGCCGCGCCTGACCGCAGAAGAGCAAGCGTTTCTCGACGGCCCGGTAGAAGAAGCCTGCCGGATGGCGAATGATTTCCAGATTACCCATGAACTGGCAGATCTGCCGCCGGAGCTGTGGGCATATCTGAAAGAGCATCGTTTCTTCGCGATGATCATCAAAAAAGAGTACGGCGGGCTGGAGTTCTCGGCTTATGCCCAGTCTCGCGTGCTACAAAAACTCTCCGGCGTGAGCGGGATCCTGGCGATTACCGTCGGCGTGCCGAACTCATTAGGCCCGGGCGAGCTGCTGCAACATTACGGCACTGATGAGCAGAAAAAGCACTATCTGCCGCGTCTGGCACGTGGTCAGGAGATCCCTTGCTTTGCGCTAACCAGCCCGGAAGCGGGTTCCGATGCGGGCGCTATTCCGGACACCGGGATTGTCTGCATGGGTGAGTGGCAGGGCCAGCAGGTGCTGGGAATGCGTCTGACCTGGAACAAACGCTACATTACGCTGGCACCAATTGCGACCGTGCTTGGGCTGGCGTTTAAACTCTCCGACCCGGACAAACTGCTCGGCGGAGACGAAGATTTAGGCATTACCTGTGCGCTGATCCCGACCACCACGCCGGGCGTGGAAATTGGTCGTCGCCACTTTCCGCTGAACGTACCGTTCCAGAACGGACCGACGCGTGGCAAAGATGTCTTCGTACCGATCGATTACATTATCGGTGGCCCCAAAATGGCCGGACAAGGCTGGCGGATGCTGGTGGAGTGTCTCTCGGTAGGTCGTGGCATCACACTGCCTTCCAACTCAACCGGCGGCGTGAAGTCGGTGGCGCTGGCAACGGGCGCGTATGCTCACATTCGTCGTCAGTTCAAAATCTCTATCGGTAAGATGGAAGGGATTGAAGAGCCGCTGGCGCGTATTGCCGGTAATGCTTACGTAATGGATGCTGCGGCGTCGCTGATTACCTACGGCATTATGCTCGGTGAAAAACCGGCTGTGCTGTCGGCTATCGTTAAGTATCACTGTACCCACCGTGGGCAGCAGTCGATTATCGATGCGATGGATATTACTGGTGGTAAAGGCATTATGCTCGGTCAGAGCAACTTCCTGGCGCGTGCTTACCAGGGGGCTCCGATTGCCATCACCGTTGAAGGGGCGAATATTCTGACCCGTAGCATGATGATCTTCGGTCAGGGGGCGATTCGTTGTCATCCATATGTGCTGGAAGAGATGGAAGCGGCAAAAAACAATGACGTCAACGCGTTCGATAAACTGTTGTTCAAACATATCGGTCACGTCGGTAGTAACAAAGTTCGTAGCTTCTGGCTTGGTTTGACGCGCGGGTTAACCAGCAGTACGCCAACCGGCGATGCAACTAAACGTTATTATCAGCACCTGAACCGCCTGAGCGCCAACCTTGCCCTACTTTCTGATGTGTCGATGGCGGTGCTGGGTGGTAGCCTGAAACGCCGTGAGCGTATCTCGGCACGTCTGGGGGATATTTTAAGTCAGCTTTACCTCGCCTCCGCCGTTTTGAAACGTTATGACGACGAAGGCCGCAATGAAGCTGACCTGCCGCTGGTGCACTGGGGCGTTCAGGATGCGCTGTATCAGGCTGAACAGGCGATGGATGATTTGCTACAAAACTTCCCGAACCGCGTGGTTGCCGGACTGCTGAATGTGGTGATCTTCCCAACCGGTCGTCACTATCTGGCGCCGTCTGACAAGCTGGATCATAAGGTGGCGAAGATTTTACAAGTGCCAAACGCCACCCGTTCTCGCATTGGTCGCGGTCAGTACCTGACGCCGAGTGAGCATAATCCGGTTGGCTTGCTGGAAGAGGCGCTGGTAGATGTGATTGCCGCCGATCCAATTCATCAGCGGATCTGTAAAGAGCTGGGTAAAAATCTGCCATTTACCCGTCTGGATGAACTGGCACACAACGCGCTGGCGAAAGGGCTAATTGATAAAGATGAAGCCGCCATTCTGGTGAAAGCGGAAGAGAGCCGTCTGCGCAGTATTAACGTTGATGACTTTGAACCGGAAGAGCTGGCGACGAAGCCGGTAAAGTTGCCGGAGAAAGTGCGGAAAGTTGAAGCCGCGTAATTGAATAACGGAGCCGAAAGGCTCCGTTTCTTTATCAGCTAATTATTTGAAATTAAATCCATCCGGATGGTTTTCCAGGCTGCCAGTCAACGCCGCGAACAGCACCGTTTTACCATCAATCGAGAGCGCATCGTTCACATTCAGCCAGGTGAGCTTCTCTTGCGAAGTTTTCTCATCAATGGTTGAGAACAGACCCGTCATCTGATTAGATTTCTCGGACCACATCACCGCAATACGTTGCGAGCCGCAATCATGCGGTTTGCACGCACTCATCACCTGATAAGTCTCATCGCCCAACGTTACGGTTTGTGCGGGGGTATAAGTACCGCCTTTCATCACCCAGACTGGTAGCTTATGCCCTTGCACCATCTGATTAAACGCAGCTTTGGTGGCTTCGCCCTTTGCCAGGCTGCTAATTGTTAAATCATCCTGCGCCATTGCACTGGTGGCGATGACCAAAGCGGCGACTGTCGTTATTGCCTTAAACATCATTCCTCCCGAGCTTATCCTGCCCATGTTATTAACACCCTAAAGCCTGGCGATAACACGATATTTTGCAAATCAGATATTTCCAATATCTGCATTTATTATCAATTTATTCCGCAGTAAGGTAATAGCCTGATAACGTGTTAAAGTTATAAAACCCCTCGAATAAAGGAGTTGTACACCGTGCCTGGTTTGAAGATTACGCTTTTGCAGCAACCGTTGGTGTGGATGGATGGTCCTGCCAACCTGCGCCATTTTGATCGTCAACTGGAAGGTATTACCGGGCGCGATGCGATCGTTCTACCAGAGATGTTCACCAGCGGCTTTGCCATGGAAGCGGCGGTTTCATCGCTATCGCAAGAGAACGTGGTGGACTGGATGAGCGCCAAAGCGCAACAGTGCAATGCGTTGATTGCGGGCAGTGTTGCATTACAAACGGACTCAGGTTCGGTTAATCGCTTTTTGCTGGTTGAGCCGGGCGGCACGGTACATTTTTATGACAAGCGTCATCTGTTCCGCATGGCGGATGAGCATCTGCATTATAAAGCGGGCAATGAGCGAGTGATTGTGGAATGGCGCGGCTGGCGTATTTTGCCGCTGGTGTGCTACGACCTACGTTTTCCGGTGTGGTCGCGCAATTTCAACGATTATGACCTGGCAATCTACGTCGCCAACTGGCCTGCCCCGCGCTCTCTGCACTGGCAGGCTTTGCTGACGGCTCGCGCTATTGAAAATCAGGCGTATGTGGCTGGATGTAATCGCGTGGGTAGCGATGGCAATGGCTGCCACTATCGCGGCGACAGTCGGGTGATTAATCCGCAAGGCGAAACTCTCGCTAGCGCCGAACCACACCAGGCCACACGCATTGATGCAGAACTTTCGATGGTGGCATTACGAGAATATCGTGAAAAATTCCCGGCATGGCAGGACGCGGATGGGTTCAGGTTGCTGTGAGTGGGCGTTGTTTTTAGGGAAGGGGCTGGGTAGACGCCCTCCGCAAGGACTGACGCGCGGTCACTGTAATCTCATTGGATTTCTCATCTGTCTTAATCTGCCCAAGGCTCAGACTGTGCATAGTTGAGAACGCACTAATGACATGAATCGCTCCCTTGCGGCGACTCTTATCATAAGAGTGCCGGAGCGTTTTTCCATCAATTGCGATAATGTCTTTATCATTTGAGGAATGGCAGTCACGCATCCAGTTAAAATTTTGCAGGACTGATACAGGATCCAACTCTGGCAATGGAATCGTGAACGGGGATGCCATTTTTAAAATGACCATATTGCTTCAAAAAATCGAGATGTGTTTCTCCAAAAATCCTCGGTAATGACTCTAACTTATTGATAGTGTTTTATGTTCAGATAATGCCCGATGACTTTGTCATGCAGCTCCACCGAT